>CAZKNW010000060.1:0-12297 GCA_964554035.1 uncultured Verrucomicrobiota bacterium | reverse complement strand
CCAGCTTCTTCACCGCGTCGATGCGTGCTTCAAAGTGATCGGACCAATGATGGAGGGTCCGTGCATAGTCCTGGGAGAAGCTCTCCATGTGATGGAGCATCAGGTTCCCCTTGGCGGCCCCTTGAAGAAGACGGGTTACCGAAGGCAGCAGCGATCCGGGAAAGATGTGCTTCTGGATCCAGTCCACCCCGTCGCGAAGCTCCTCATAACGGCTGTCCGGACAGGTGATGACCTGCAGCCCGACCTTGCCTCCCGGCTTGAGCACGCGGTCGCAGGTCTTGAAGTAGGTGTCAAAATATTCATCTCCCACAGCCTCGATCATCTCGATCGATACGATGCGGTCATAGCTTCCCTTCACGTCCCGGTAGTCGGTCAGGGAAAAACGGACCTGGTCCTCGAGTCCCGCGTTCCTGATGCGTTCCTGGGCATACTCCAGCTGTTCCTGGGAAAGCGTGATGCCGTGGATCCGGCAGCCATGCTTCCTGGCCGCATGCTCGGCGAATCCGCCCCAGCCGCTTCCGATTTCAAGGATCTCCATGCCTTCCTTCAGGCCCAGCTTCCGGCAGAGCGCCTCGTATTTGGCCTCCTGGGCCTCGGCCAGCGTCCGCTTGCCATCGCCGAACATGCCGGAGGAGTAGGTCATCGATTCATCCAGGAAGAGACGGTAGAGATCGTTGCTCAGGTCGTAGTGCTCCGAGATGTTCCTGCGGCTGTTCTCCCTCGAATTGCGCCGCAGCAAGTGGGCTGCCCGGTTGGCGAACTTGAGGAGGTTGCCCGTCCACTTCTTCCGGTTGGATCCGCTCATGCCCGGGGCACTGTCCACATTGCGGATGAACCAGCCGATCACGGCGGTGATGTCGCGCGTGTCCCAGTCGCCATCGACATAGGATTCTCCGAACCCAATGTCGCCGTAGAGCAGGCAGCGTTTGAAGAAGCGCCAGTCCTTCACCTCGATGCGGGCAGGCGTCTTGACGGCTTCGCTTCCGAAGGTCAGCACGTCACCGTTTGGCAGCAGCATCTTGAGGCAGCCCTGCTTCATGGGCTTGAGGTTGGAGATGACCAGGCGGGCGCTCAGGGGCAGACGCCCCTTGCTGCCGGAAAGGGGTTCGTTGGCGAGTTCAGAGGACGTGGTGTTCATGATGATGGGTTGCGTTCGCCTTGGGCGGCGAAGTGTGGACGTGGGTTTGCAGTTCGGGATGGTCCGCCTTGGCAAACCAGGGGACTCGTTTGAGCCAGAGTCTGAGTGCCTCCCAGTGGATCCCGGCGATGACGCCAAAGGTGCCCAGGGGGTTGCGAAGCGTCAGGCTTCGCAGGGCGGCGTCCGTCAGGGGGATGCGCCGTCCACGCACAATCCCCCTGACTTCGCATGCCGGGCCCGACAAGGTATCGACCCTTAGGGAAAGCTGTTCACCCGGAAGACCTGGGCGGAAATCAAAATCGTGACTCACCGGACTGAAGGGCGAGACATAGAAGTGCTTCGGTGTGCGTACGCGCAGGTTCCCGTCCTTCTGGACGGGGATGTAGTAGCGCTTCTTTTCATTGAAGGTGTTTCCCACCTCGGCGATGGCACAGACGATCTGCTCCTGCCGGCCATAGGCATAAAAGAAACTGACGGGGTTGAAGACGTAGCCAAGGAAACGGCAGAAGGTCAGTACGCGGACGTGATGGATTCGGTTGGCTGCCATGGAATCATGGCCTCCCACATAGCGCACGATGGAATCCTTGAGGGAAAGTCCGTCTGTTATATGGTCGCGTTCCATGAAACGGAAGACGCTCCCCTTTCGCAGTCCAAACCAACGCGTGTCCTCCACCTGCTTCACCTCGTCGAGATCCAGCCAGAACATGAAGGCGGGATAACCGAACCGATGACGCCTGGGCTCGAGGCGTTCGTGGTAGACGCGACATTGGTAGAGGGCGGAGTGCCGGAAATGGTCCTTCACGCAGCCCTCCCTTCCTCCAACCCGGCTATCAGGTCGGCACAGAGCTTTTCACCCGAGATGAAGGCATCCTCGTGAAAGCCATACCGAAAGTAGCTTCCACAGAAGTAGGTGTGCGTGTTCCTTTCAAGGGAGTTCAGGGTGGGCAGCCGCTTTTGCGCCTCGATCGCTTCGCAGTCGAAGAGCGGATGCTCGTAATGGATTGTCTTCAGGACTTTGTCCGGGTCGATCTCATCCTGTCCGTTGATGGAGACAAAGTAGTCCGTCGTGTCGGAAACGCCCTGCAGGCAGTTCATCCAGTAGACCGTCGAACAGGTCTGGTCGTTCCGCATCCGGTCCGGCATGCGGTAGTTCCAGGAGGACCATGCAAGTCGTGTCTTCGGCATCACCGAGGCATCGGTATGGAGCTGGGCCACGTTGGGCTGATACTTGAAGCAGGAAAGGGTCTCCTTCTCGAGTTCGTCGGGATCCGACAGAAGTTCCAGCGCCTGGTCCCCATGGGTGGCAATGATGGCGGCGTCGAACCTTTGCTCTCCACCTGAAGTGGTCACGGTGACGCCCTGGTCACTCCTGTTGATGGAGAGGGCGGGGGTCTCGCGTCGAACCTCGACAGGGATGCGGGACAGGAGTTTCTCAACGTAGGTTTTCGAGCCACCTACGACCGTACGCCATTGGTGCTGCGTATTCAGTCCGAGGAAACCATGGTTGTGGAAGAAACGGAGCAACGTCGAGGCCGGGAACTTCAGCATCTTCGATGGGGGGGTAGACCAGACTGCTGAACTCATGGGAACGAGATACAGGTCAAAGAAATCCTGCCCGTAGCCACGCTGCCTGACATACTCATCCAAGCTCATCTCCCCAGCGGCGCCTGACTCCAAAGCTCTCAGGGCTTCATCGTTAAAGCGATTGATCTGCATCAGCATTTTCCAGAAGCGGGGTCGGAAAAGGTTCCTACGCTGGGCAAAGAGGTGATTGATTGAGGAGCCGCAAAATTCGGTGCCGGTCTTGAGGTCCTGGACGCTGAAGGACATGTCCGTGTTCTTCGACTCTACCCCGAGTTCGTCGAAAAACCGTACAAGATTGGGATAGGTGACCTCGTTGAAGACCATGAAACCGGTGTCGATCGGCAACTCCTTTCCATCCTCTTCCACCGTCACGGTATTCGTGTGCCCGCCAATATGCGTATCCTTCTCTAATAAAGTGACTTGGAAATGTTGATGAAGGCGCCATGCACAGGCTAATCCGGCGATACCGGTTCCTACGATGGCAATTTTTGGACGGTTCATGGCGTGGACGGCCTTGGATGAACAAAAGTGATACAGAGAGTCGCACGAAAGAAAAGCAGCGCAAGGGGACTCCAGGTAAGTTTTTTAGAGAATACGAGGCCCAGGCAGGATCAGACGCCAAGTTGGGCACGTTGGGAGGGTGGTCGAAAGCAGGGATCCTCCGGCTGGTTTTGCATGGTAGAGCTCTCTGAAGTGGGACGGCTCGGCGAGTCCGTCCCTACCCAGGAGGTAGGGACCTCTTGCCTAGGGGGCCCTGACATAAGCGGTAGCTGCCTAACGGTATTTCTGAGAGCCAACCTGCAACCGTAACAGGGAGAGAAAAGGGATTCGCGGGAACCCGTCCCTTTACCCCTCAAAATGGTCCCAGCCTTTCCGGGGTCGGATCCATGGTGAAGACGCTGCGGTCGAAACAACGGTTGAGCAGTCGAAGCTTCATTTCCTGATGGTCGGGGCTGTCCCACAGATTGTGGAACTCATCGGGATCCTGCTCCAGGTCGTAGAGTTCGCCCTGATCGGTTCCGTGATAAGCGACGATCTTCTCCGTCTCGGTCCGGAGCATGGACCCGTATCCATCACCGTGAGTCCAGGAATTGTAGTATTCACTGAAGACATCGTCGCGGACGACCTCGCCATCCCTTGCACCGGTCAGCTCCGGCAAGAGGGAACGCCCCTGCATCGCCTTCGGGATGGGGAGTCCGGCAGACTCCATGAGGGTGGGGGCCAGGTCCAGCAACTCGACCAGACCCTTGATCCGTTTGCCTTCCTGGAAATGTCCGGGCCAACGGATGACAAGCGGAACGCGCACGGCCTCTTCGTAGAAGTGGGGCCCCTTCAGGTAGAGGCCGTGGTCTCCGAGCATTTCACCGTGGTCCGACATGAAGATCACGATGGTGTTGTCTGCCTGGCCAGAGGCTTCCAGGGCATCCAGGATGCGACCGACTTCATGATCGATGTGTTCGCACATGGCGTAGTAGGCCGCGGTGACCTCACGGTTGTCCTGGTCGGTCATGCCCTGCACGTGAAAGTAGCCCGGGGTGTTGTGCGCCCAGACCGCGTCGAGCTTCTGGAAGGAGGGCTTGTTCTCCAGTTCGCCTTCCTGCGTCTTGGGCAGGGGCATGTCCTCCGCCTTGTAGCGTGAGAGGTAGTCGGCCGGTGGATCAAAGGGATGATGCGGCGCAAAACAGTTGAAGCTGAACATCCACGGCGTGCCTTTGTTTTCCTCGAGGAACTCGATGGTCTTCTCAGCGCACCAGGTGGTCTGGTGAAACTCCGCGGGGATGCCTTCCTTGATGTAGCGAGTACCCTTGCCCTGGTAGAGCTCCTGCCAGGTCCTGCCCTTGCTGGTCAGCCACTGGGTGTAGGCATTCTCCGGCCAGTCGGGTTGCGGATGGTGCGACCAGTGGAAGGTGGTGTAGCCATCATCGATGCGCGTCTCCACCTTGCCATCGGAACAGGAAGCCAGGTGCAGCTTCCCGGCCAGTCCACAGACGTAGCCTGCCTCGGACAACTCCCTGCTGATGAGTCGCTCGTCAGGCGGCATTGCCTGGCCGTTTTGTCGGCACCGGGTGGTGCGCGGATAGCGTCCCGTGAGGAAGGAGGCCCGGCTTGGGGTGCAGACCGGCGACTGGCAATACGCCCGTTCAAAGGAAACGCCCTCCTTCGCCAGTTGATCAATCCGGGGCGTGTTGACCAGTGGATTGCCACTGGAACCTACCGCGTCATAACGCTGTTGATCCGTGCAAAGCCAAAGGATGTTGGGAGGCGTATCGGGCATCGGCAAAGAGCAAAGCCGGATGGTATGAACGAATCAACCGGAAAGCACCTATGGAGTGCGGCAGCCCTCTGCCGCTTTTGGATCGGGAAGGGCGTAATGAAGTTGGGGTGGGCTCTGTCGGCAGCCTGGCTTTTGGTGCGGATGTATGCGCCGCTTCTCCATTCCACTCGGCTGCCAAAGCGGTAGAGGGCTACCGCACTCCACACAGCGCAGCTGGTTCATGTGAATTGGTCTTGTGTTGGATCATGAATTCACCATGCACGATGCCCTTGAAAGGAAGGGCCTGAATCGCCCCTGATGCAACAGACCGACATGGGCACCTATGGAGTGCGGCAGCCCTCTGCCGCTTTTGGATCGGGAAGGGTGTAATGAAGTTGGGGTGGGCTTTGTCGGCAGGCTGGCTTTTGGTGCGGATGCATGCGCCGCTTCTCCATTCCACTCGGCTGCCAAAGCGGTAGAGGGCTACCGCACTCCACACAGCGCAGCTGGTTCATGTGAATTGGTCTTGTGTTGGATCATGAATTCACCATGCACGATGCCCTTGAAAGGAAGGGCCTGAATCGCCCCTGATGCAACAGACCGACATGGGCACCTATGGAGTGCGGCAGCCTGGCTTTTGGTGCGGATGCCTGCGCCGCTTCTTCATTCCGCCCGGCTGCCAAAGCGGTAGAGGGCTACCGCACTCCACACTATTCCAGCACGTTGCCCAGTGCGGTCACCACGCGATTCACGTTCTCCTCTCGGGCGGTGTGGCCCATGAGGCCGATGCGCCAGATCTTGCCGGCGAGCGGGCCAAGGCCGGGGCCGATCTCGATGTTGTACTCATTGAGCAGCTTCGAGCGCACGGCGGCTTCATCCACGCCATCCGGGATCTTCACGGCGTTCAACATGGGCAGTCGGTATTCCGAATCCACCAGCATCTCCAGACCAATGCCTGCCAGTCCCTCCACCAGCTTCCGATGCATGGCGGCATGGCGGGCAAAGACGTTGTCGAGTCCCTCTTCCACCACGTTGAACAAGGCCTGGTAGAAGGCATAGAGCATGTTGATCGGAGCGGTGTGGTGGTAGGCTCGTTTCGCACCCTCCCAGTAGTTCACGATCATGGTGAGATCCAGATACCAGTTGGGCACCTTGCCGGGGCGGGACTTGAGCTTGGCTACCGCTGCATCAGAGAACGTCACGGGAGCAATGCCCGGAGGGCAGCTCAGGCACTTCTGGGTTCCGCTGTAGAGGGCATCAATTCCCCATTCATCCACCTTCACCGGCATGCCTCCCAGGCTCGTGACCGCATCGACAAGATAGAGTGCGCCATGTTCCTTCACCAGCAGGCCAATCTCTTCAACGGGATTGGCGACGCCCGTGGACGTTTCCGCATGAACGACCGCCACCATCTTGTAGGTCTTCTCCTTCAGGGCCTCGGCCACCTTGTCCACCTCAACAGGAGTGCCCCATTCGAAATCAACGGTATCCACCTCCGCGCCGAGGCGACCGGCCACGTCTGCCATGCGTCCGCCAAAGACGCCGTTGATACAGATCAGGACCTTGTCGCCAGGCTCCACCAGATTCACGAACATGGTTTCCATCCCTGCGGATCCAGTGCCGCTCATGGGGATGGTGAGCGCGTGCTTCGTCTGCATGACCTGTTGTTGAAGCTCCTTGATCCCGTCCATGATCTTGATGAAGCGCGGATCCAGGTGACCCAGGGTCGGGCGGGACAGGGCTTCGTAGACTTCGGGGAAGACACACGAAGGACCAGGGCCCATCAGGAGGACATCAGTGGTGGTATCAAGCAGGTTGTTCATGGCGATTACAGGTTCTGTGGTTTCTACGAATAGCGCCAGCCGTGGTCTACCAGCAGTTCCTGTCCGGTCATGCCGGAGCTGGTCTGGCTGGCGAGGAAGAGTGCGACGTTGGCGACTTGTTCGGGTTGCAGGAGGCCGGGGAGGCACTGCTCCTTCTTCAGTTGTCGTTTCACGGCCGGGGTGACGAATTCCTTGAGTTGGCGGTCGGTCATGATCCAGCCGGGGGAAAGGGTGTTCACACGGATGCCCTTGGGGCCCAGCTCGCGGGCGGCGCTTCGGGTCAGTCCCTGGATGCCGGCCTTGGTGGCCACGTAGGCGGTCATCTCCTCGGGTCCCAGGTGAACCGTGATGGAGGAGAAGTTGATGACGGATCCCTGCTCCGATTGCTCCAGCCATGGCGTGGACTCTTTCAGTGTAAGGAACATGGAGAGGAGGTTCAGGGCGAAGAGGTCGTCCCAGTCCCTGGAGGTCGCATCTCCCAGTGCGATCCGGGGATCGCGGGCGGCATTGTTGATGAGGACATCGATGCGATTGTGCTTCCTGCCGATCGCCTTGATCCAGCCCTTGATGGAGACCTCCTTCCTGAGATCGAGCTTCCTGAATGTGGCGCTATCGCCGAGGTCCTTCGCGAGTGCCTTGCCGGCCTCTTCATCCACGTCACAAAAATGGACCTGGCAGCCTTGTGCCGCAAAGGCACGGACCATGGATTCGCCAATGCCGTTGGCTCCGCCCGTGATCAGGACGACTTTCCCCTTCAGGTCAGGGTAGCTGGCTGCGTTCAAATCCATCAGTCAGCGAGCACTTCCTTCACGCGTTCCAGTCCCAGCTTGAGAACCTCGGACGGATCCTTTTCCCAGAGTTCCTTGTTGAAGAGTTCCAGACTCACCGTGCCGTCGTAACCCTTTTCCTTGAGCATCCGCACCTCGGACTTCAGGTCGATCTGTCCATCGCCCACCATGACCCGGTCAGGGTCGATCTGCTGGCACTGGGGACGGTCCTTGCGTGCGTCGTCGATGTGATAGTGACTGATCTTGTCCAGCGGGATCACGTCGAGATCCTCCGGAGTCGAGGCGCTGTTCCAGTTGTGGAAGGCGTCGAGGATCAGTGTGGCATCGGGATCGCCGCAGTTCTGGACGACTTCCCAGGCCTGCTTGAGGCGGAACACGGACTTGAAGAAGCTGATGTATTCGAAGGTCGGCTTGATGCCGGCCTTGCGCCCGATCTCCAACAGGTCCTTGTAGCGCTCGGTGATCTGCTTGATGCAGCATGGGAAAAAGGGTGGGGTGGCCACGATCCAGGGTGCACCGAGCCGCGCTGCGAGTTCCATGCGGCGTTTCATCTCGTCCAGCTGGATCTGGTACTCGAAACCCTCGGCATCGCCCCAGCCGCGCATGGCAATCGTGCAGGGCAGGATCAGGCCGGTGTCGGCCAAGGCCTTCTCGACGTCGCTGACCTCGCCTCCCTGTCCGACGTGCTCGTAGATGTCATTGAGCCAGAGTTCGACACCGTCATAGCCGGCTTTGGCCGTCAGGTGGATCTTCTGCATCAGGGACTGGGGCTTGATGGTGCTGGTGTTGAGACAGATCTTCATATGCGGTGCGGAGAGTCTGGATAATGGAACGCCGGTTGAAAACGATTTCCTTTCGCCCGGTCGCCGCCTATCAAGGGGCCGCATGAAGGACATCCTCGAGATTGCGATCAAGGCGGCCCGCCTGGCCGGTGAGCACATGCAGCAGCTGCAGGGCAAGGCCTCCATCTACCACAAGGAGACCAGCCAGAACCTGGTCACCCAGGCGGACCTGGAATGTGAGGAAAGGATCACCGCCTGCATCCGGGAGGTTTATCCCGACCATGCCTTCCTGCTGGAAGAGGGACAGTCCACCGGAGGCGATGAATCGGAGCACCTCTGGGTGGTGGATCCCTTGGATGCGACCAACAACTACGCCCATGGCATTCCGCATTATAGTGTCTCGATTGCCTACGTCGAAAAGGGAGAGACCAAGGTGGGTGTCGTGCTGGATCCCACCCGGGGTGAACTTTTTACCGCGGTTCGTGGGGAAGGGGCCTCCCTGAACGGCAACCCGATCAAGGTCACCAACACCACGGCACTGAGCGAGGGGATCTTTGCCACCGGCTTCTATTATGACCGGGGTGTCATGATGAAGCGGACGCTGGATGCCATCCACGACCTTTTCAGGAACAACATCCGTGGCATCCGCCGCATGGGCAGCGCGGCCATCGACCTCGCATGGGTTGCCTGTGGGCGGTACGAGGGCTTCTTCGAATACCAGCTCCATCCATGGGACTATGCCGCGGGGAGCCTCCTGATCGAGGAGGCGGGCGGTCGTTGCAGCGATCGGCAGGGTAGGCCGCTGATCCTGAATTCGGGAAACATCATCTGCTCCAATGGTGTGATCCACGAAAAGCTGGTGGAGGTGGTCCAATGGGATGGGGAAGGTTGAGGATTTGACAAACCTTCACGTAATAACGATGGTTATTCCATGGCCATCGCCACCAAAGTCAGGAAGATTGGAAATTCGCTCGGCATCACCCTGCCCAAAGAAGCACTTCATGCACTCAAGGTAGAGGAAGGAACCACACTGTATCTGACAGAAGGGCCTGAAGGTTCGCTTCGAATCACGCCGGAAGAGCCGGGTTTCTCCAAGAAGATGGAGATCGCTGAGGGGCTGATGAAGCGGTATCGGAACGCTCTCAGGGAACTCGCCAAGTGAAAGAGCCCGTTTGGATCAGCGTGGCAGAGTGTCATGTGCTGCATGCCATTATGCTGGATCGATTCGGAGGATTGGAAGGAGTCAGAGATCAGGGGTTGTTGGAATCCGCCCTGCAGAAACCCCAGAATCAGTTTTCCTCTGGTGATCAAAGTTACTTTTCATTGGCGGCGTCATACGCTTCCGGCCTGATCAAGAATCACCCTTACATCGACGGGAACAAACGCATTGGATTTATGGTCGCGGCCCTGTTTCTCGAGGCCAATGGATTCCTTTTCCAAGCGCCCGAGGTGGAGGTCGTCGAAAGGACCTTTGGGTTGGCGGCCAGCGCTGTTTCGGAAGCAGACTATGCCATCTGGCTTGAGAACTCTTGCGCTCGGCGGTAAATGAGCCACCTTCGTCGCCCAATGCATTTCAAACGTTCCCTGATTTCCGCAGTGTTGCTTCTGTCCCTGTCGTCCTCCTATGCACAGGACAAGCCATCCTCCTATCAGTCCACCTCCCTAGTGGAGGCATCCTATACGGGTGGGTCGGATGTGAAGGAGGGTCTGACTGCCAGGGGTGATCTGGATACGGTCATGACCCGGGTGGGTTACAAGGTGACCAACATCTCCAAGCCCAACTATCAGTGGTATGTCGGACTGGAGTGGGAGCGCTGGGGATTCGGGACCCAGGCGGGGGTGCCTGTTCCCAATACGCTCAACACTCTGGAATTGCGGATCGGTAATTCATGGAAGGTCTCCGACCGCTGGATCCTCCAGGCGGATGCCAGCCCGGGGCTGTACAGCGACATGGAGGACATCGACATGGGTGATCTCAATGCGCCGCTTTCGGTCAGGGCGATCTTCCTGCAGAGCCGCAGCTTTCAATGGGTTGCGGGACTGTCGGCCAACTTCAAGGGGGAGATCCCGGTGGTCGGTGGTATCGGCTTCCAGTGGATGCCCTCGGAAGACTGGACCTTGAAGTTCGGGCTTCCCGAGACGCGCCTGACCTACGACATCAGCGACCGGTTTGAGCTCTATGGCACCGCCAATCTGACGGGTAATGCCTTTCGTGTGTCTGAAGACTTCGGCACGCGCATGGGACGTCCGAGTCTGGATGACCAGGATGTCACCTATCGTGAAATCCGGACCGGCCTGGGACTGGGAATTGATATCACCGAAAAGATGTCGGTGGGCATTGAAGGCGGCTGGGTCGTGGACCGCAGGTTCGACTTTCCCGATGCCAACCTTCTCATCAATGGTGATGGCGCGGCCTACTTCCGGCTCGCGATCACGGGTCGATACTGAGTTGGCTTCTATTCGCTGAGCAGCGATTCCAAGGTCGACATGGAGCTCTCGAGCTGTTCGAGCTTCCTCTTGGCCTTGGTGTAGTCCTGACCTGCGGACTGCCTCATCAGGTTCATGGCCTTGTCGAGGTCGGGTTCCACACCTTTCCCCGTGAGATAGCGCATCGCCATTTCGTACTGGGCCGACGCTGAGCCTTCTTCCGCACGCTGCATCTGGAACTCCAACACGTTGTCGTCGATCTCCGCCTTTGAAGGCCGATCAGGATTCTTCTGCTTCTTCTGAGGTGGTTGCTTGCGGGCCTGTTGCTGGTTCTGTCCTCGTGGACCGGAGCTTTCGTTCGGTCGAACGGCGACCCCTCCCAGTCCTGCAAGATCGTAGGCATGTTGAAGGTCGTCCTCGGTCTTCCATTGCTTGTCAGGTCCCGCGCTGTGGATGCTGAAGCCCCTTGGAGAGGTGGTCAGTACGTAGGGTGTTCCCCATGGGTCGGCTGATTTGTCGCACTTGGAGCCCCCCTTGTTCTCGCGCAGGTTCTCCTTCAGGAACTGGGAAAAGTTACGGACCGGAAGTGTCTCGTGTTCGATGTAGTGGGCTGCCACAGCTTCGGCCACGCCGGGCATCTCAATGGCCTCCACAGCCGCCACAGTGAACTTGTCGATGACATTGGCGTTGTCCTTGAGTCCGTGGTAGCCGGTGACGCCGGCGATTCCGACAGCTGCGACAGGAAGCAGTTTGACCAGTGCGCTCACGCTGCCCTCCTTTCCTCGACGGCCCGTTCAATGACAATCCCGGTCAGAAAGTCGTGGCTGACGAATCTCAGGAAGTCCTCCTTCCCGAGCGAGAGGCACCGGCCCGTCCCTGAGGACTTGACCATGGCCGTGGCTGGTGTGTCTTGCAGGAGACTGATCTCACCACAGAAATCCCCGGGTTTCAGTTTCGCAATGGGTGCGCCTCCCTTCACCACATCGAAGCTTCCCTCGTAGACCAGGAAAAAGGACTCGTTCAATCCGCCTTCGTGAATGACCTCCTCCCCGTCGTTGAAATCCTTGAACCGGAAATGCCCGGCCAGTTCGATCAGGGCCCGCTCATGCCAGTCGGAAAACAGGGGATTGCGCTTGAGGAAGGCGGACACCTGGACGATCTCGCGCACCTTGTCGGCACCCAGCATGGGCTCGACCGTTTCCTGAAAGGCGCCGCGTTCCATGGCCAGCAGGACGACGTCCGAGAGCGCGGTGACGGAGCTGGTTCTTGGGACATCGTCGATGATCGCGATCTCGCCGAAGACGTCCCCTTCACCCAGTTCCGCGACGAAGACCGGCCTGCCGCTTTCATCTTCACGGGTGACCTCGACCCTGCCCGACACGACGACAAAGAGCGTCTGCCCGGGATCGCGTTCACGAATGATCGTGGAGGCCGACTTGAGTTCCAGCACCTTCATGACCTTGGCGGCCTCGGTGAGGGCCTCATCGGGGAGCTGTGAAAA
>CAZKNW010000059.1:0-12390 GCA_964554035.1 uncultured Verrucomicrobiota bacterium | reverse complement strand
GAGATCGAGGAGATCAAGAGCGAGGCGCAGGGAGCCGTGGACAAGTACACCTTTCCGGGTGGCAACTGCATCTACATGCTGGCCAAGGGCCGTCTCGTCAACCTGGGTTGTGCCACCGGTCATCCCAGCTTCGTGATGTCCAATTCGTTCACCAACCAGGTGTTGGCGCAGATCGATCTTTGGGCGAATCGTGAGACTTACAAGCCCGGTGTCACCACGCTCTCCAAGGAGCTCGACGAGGAAGTGGCACGTCTCCACCTTGAGAAGATCGGGGTCAAGCTGACCACGCTTTCCAAGGACCAGGCGGACTACATCGGCGTGAAGGTGGAAGGCCCTTACAAGCCTACCCATTATCGATACTGATCCCTTTGGTGGGAGAAACCGAAACTTCAGGAGGCGGACGTTTTCCAATGTCCGCCTCTTTTTTTGGCTTCATCCGGCTCAAGTCGCCTCTTCTGCATGTCGATACAGAAGGGTAATGATGCAGGTCCAGGAAGTTTCGGAGAAGGTGAAGAACCTCTACACGGCCGAGGAGTGGCTGTGGTTGAGTTGTGATCAAACCTTTGAGGAGGCCCTCAATGACGTGCACGACCTCGATTCCCTCCGCAACGCCCTGGACACCGCTTCCATGATCCTCACCCTCCGCTGGAACTGAGGCTCAGAGCCTGAAGAGCTTCTCGCGGTAGACCTTGAGTTCGGCAATGGACTCCCGGATGTCATCCAGGGCGAGGTGGCTTTCCCTTTTCTTCACGGATTCCAGGACCGCGGGCGCCCATCGGCGCGCCAGTTCCTTCAGGGTGCTGACGTCCAGGTTCCGGTAGTGGAAGAAGCCTTCCAGTTCCTTCATGTGCACTGCCAGGAAACGCCTGTCCTGACAGATGCTGTTCCCGCAGATCGGAGATTTCCCGGATGGGATGTGCCTTGAGAGGAAATCGATGGTCTGTCGCTCCGCCTCTGCAAGGGAGATGCTGCTTTGCCTGACCCTCCCGGTGAGTCCGGACTTCCCATGCTGTACCTTGCACCAGTCGTTCATGGCGTCCAGGACGGAGTCAGGATGATGGATCGCGATCACCGGGCCTTCCTCGATGATTTCGAGATCGGCGGTGGTCACGATGCTGGCGATCTCGATCACATGGTCCTGATCGGGAAGAAGCCCGGTCATCTCAAGGTCGATCCATGCGAGGTGGGTGTCGTTCATTCCGACTTGGGAAGCTTCCAGGGAAAGTCGGGATCACCGATGGCGATGATGGATCCGTTCTTGAGTCCGGGCTTGTTGTAGAGCAGGGGATCCTGATTGAGGAGGGTGATGGACCCTCCTGCCTCGGAAACAATGCAGTGGGCTGCTGCGGTGTCCCATTCCATCGTGGGGACATCCCTCAGGTAGATGTCGGCCTTGCCTTCCGATACGAGGCAGAACTTGAGCGAGCTGCCCATGCTGGTTGATTCGGCATCCGGGTAGGTGGCGAGCAGTTCCTTCACCAGGGGGCCTGCGTGGTCGCGGCTGGCAACGATGGCCATGTTGTCCGGGGTGGCCTTGCGCGCGGTGATGGAGACGGGTGGTTGATCCCCCTCCTGCTTGAAGGCTCCTCTGCCACGCTGTCCCCAGTAGGTCAGGCGGATGGCCGGTGTGTGGACCACGCCAAGGGTGGCGACGCCCTCTTCGATGAGGGCGATGTTCACCGTGAACTGCCCCGTCTTCTTGATGAATTCCTTGGTGCCGTCCAAGGGATCGACCAGCCAGAAACGCTCTCCCTGGTTGCCCTGCTTCTCCTCGTCGGTCATCTCCTCCGATACCACGGGGATGTCGGGTGTCAGCTTTGAAAGGGAATCGTTGATGAAGGCATGGGAGGCCAGATCGGCCTCTGTCAGGGGACTCTTGTCGTCCTTCGTGTCGACGGAGTAGGTACGCTTGTAGATCTCGAGGATGGCATCACCGGCAAGGCGGCTGATGCGCACGATTTCATCAATCATGAATGGTTTCAGGAATCCTGTTTGTCGGGATCCTGTTCGGGAGTTGGAGGCTGAGCTTCCTGCTCGGGCCGGGGAGTGGCTTCAGCGACTGGTGGTGCAGGTTTGGATTCCTCGGTGTTCTCGCTGGTGGCCGGAGAATCGGATGCCGTTGCCGCTACCGGGTTGATTTCCTCAGACTGGGTGCCTTCTGTACCGGAAGGGGCTTCGGCTTCGGTTTTGGCGGAATCAGGTTCGGGCTGGGTCCCGGCATCCTTCTTTGACTTGGGCTTCGGCTTCTCGGGTGTGTGGAGCTGACCGTTGGCAAACTCGACGACGTGACCTTCGTGGATGAGCCAGTGAAGGTTGTTCCGTACTTCGGTCTCCTCGGGAGAAAGCTCGGTAGCCGCGGGAGCGGGTGCGGGTGCGGGTGCGGACTGCTGTGATTCAGGTGATTCGCTGGCAGTTGCTTCGGTCTCGGCGGGGGGCTCCGGTGCTGCCTCGGCTGGCTTGGGAGCCGTCTTTGCTTCGGCGGTTCCACCGGGAGCGAGTTCCTTCATCAGGTCCACCCGGGTGCACTTCTTGTTCGATCGGATGAAGTTGATGATCTTCTTGACCCCTTCAGAGACCGGGGTCTCATCGAGATCAAGATGGCGGGGGCGCGCCACCGCAACGTGGGTCTTGTTCTTGTCGATCTTGAAGAACTGAAGTCCCAGGCCGGCGAACTGCTGGCTCAGACCATGAACCACGTTGATGGGGAACCGTCGCTGGTCGTTGAGGAAGCGTTGTGAGAGGGACCTGAGTCCACGGCAGGGCTGGTTGAGTCCGTCCTTGCCACTGATGGTGCCGGTCTGGACCTCTTTCAGGAGCTCCCCGAAGTGGGTCTCCCTGAAATGCTTCTGGACGGCATCCATCGATTCTAGACGAAGCTCTTCAGGGACGTTGAGGCAGATGTATTCGGTCTTGAAGCTCTGCTGGTCGACCCATTGCTTCACCACCTCCTCGTCCCGCACCATCTTGACGCGCGACTTGAACTTCTCGAACGGCATCTTGGCGAACTTGCGCTGGTGCAGCTTGACGAGCTTGTTCTGGTAGTCGTGGTAGTTGGGAGGCCCGAGCAACTCACCACTCATGCCACATTGAGCGACGAGCGTGTAGGTGCCCTTGGGTGGGTCCGTGGGGATCTTCTCGGTCTTGTAGAACGTGTCGAGCTGGTTGGAGAGAAGATGCTGAAAGGCTTCTTCCTCATCGGTGAAGAGGGTTCCGTCCAGGGAACACTGGAACAGTTTTTCCAGTGGCTTTCCGTCCTTCTTCTTGACCGTGTAATGGAAATGGAAACGGTTGGTGGACTTGACGATCAGGTGGGCGATGTCGAAGAGGGGATAGGCACGTCCTGTCAGGCGGATCTGCTTGGCGATGGACTGCACTCCTTCGAGTTCCGCCACGAGAGCCACATTGATTTCTGGAACAGGAAACTGTGGACGCTCCTCGCGCTGCTGGGGACCACGGCGCTGATCACGCCTGCCGCCACCGCCTCTGCGATCATCGCGGCGGGGACGTCCCTCGCCACGAAAATCATTTCCGCGTCGCGGTCCACCCGGGCTGCCCTGGCCGTCAGGCCGGGGACCTGGACGACGGGGGCGATCCCCCCTGGAGCCTTGGCCGGGACGGCCTCTGCGTTCACGGCGGTCGCCCGAGTCACCACCTGGATGGTCGAGATACTTGCGATTGGCGGGTGATTCCTTCGCCCACTGGGGAAGGAAGACCTCGCTCAGATCGATGTTGAGATCGTTTGATTCTTCGCTCATTTGCTGAACAAACAACCGCCCTTCGTTTCGGGCGGCGGAGGGGGAGAATGATGATGGAGGGTTGGAATTTCAACCCAAGATAACACATTGATCCCTGTCCCGTCATGCTGGGACTTTCAATGCCGGACGCCTCAGGCGGCATTCCTCCGGAAATGGGCCGGTGTCATTCCGAGATGTTTCCTGAAAACCACGCCCATGTATTCCTGATGCTTGAACCCCGCCTTCTCGGCAATGTCGATGAGGGTCAGGTCGGTTTCTGCAAGGAGCTGACAGGCGCACTTGACCCGCACGTTGATGATCTCCTGGTGCACGGTGTGATTGAGAAGTTTGCGAAAGCGGCGCTGGAGAACGCTCCTCGAGAGCCCGCAGTGTCTCGCGACGTCGTCGACCGAAAGTTCGGTGCAGCCGTGGTCGCGGATCAGCTGCAGTGCCTTGGAAATGTTGCTGTCTTCAATGGCGAGGACATCGGTTGATTGCCGTGCCACCACGCCGACGGGTGGCACGAGGATGGTATGTTTGGGAGGTTCATCCCCTTTCATGAGGCGGTCGAGCAGGGCCGCGGCTTCGTACCCGACCCTGGAATGTCCCGCATTGATGCTGGAAAGTGGTGGGGAGCTGACTTCACACAGCGGATCGTCGTTGTCCACACCGATGACGGCGACATCGTCCGGGATGGCGACCCCGGCTCGCTGGGCGGCCTCGATCACGTCGATGCCCCTCTGGTCACTGCACACCATGATGCCCAGCGGTTTCGGGAGTTGGCCGATCCACTTGGACAGCCTGTTCTCCTGTCTTTCCCAGACGGTGACCTTGCGCTCCAGTTCGTAAAGATGGCAACGATGGCCTGCCTGGGCGAGGTAGGTCTGGAAATAGTCCCTTCGCAGGTCACTCCAGTTCTCTCCCTTGATGCCCACGTAGGCGAAGTGGCGGAATCCACGTTCGAGCAAATGCCGGGCACCGGCATGGGCCACCTCGCGATCATCCACGTGAACGAGGGGAATGCCGTTGGCGGCGACGGTTCCCAGGACGTCCACCACCGGGATCCCGCAATTCCTGACGGCGTCGGCCATCTCCTTGTTCTGGATGCGGGCAATGATTCCGTTTCCCTTCCAGTTCTTCAGCCACGACGGTGCCTTGTCTTCCAGAGAGCGGGGCTCGTGGAAGATTCCCCAGCGCGAGTGCTCCCGCATGTAGCGCGCCACTCCGCGAAGGATGTCGCGGCCCGATGCGAGGGAGGTCTCCACCAGCAAGGCGACACGGGGTTGTTCAGGGCCGACCTGTTTTCTAATGTTTTTTTTCACAAGTCTGAAAAATTTAGGTCTTCTATCGCAATTCGGTATCGTCCCTTTTCCTGGTGGATAATCATGAATTGTTGATTTTTTGTCCTAAAATGGAAGGTGATTGAAGACTTAGGGTAAAACAGATCGGATGTCTCCAAAAAAATCAGACGTGACCGAAATTCTCTAGCCATTGACTTAAAGCAGTCCTTTTGAAGAAACAGGCAGGCGCTACTCTTCGTCCCTACATCACCTCATCGATCAACCCATTGCAGCAACCATCGGAAAACGACCCAAGCGCCCTCATCGACCGGGCTGTGACGAAGTATCGCCAAGCGGTCGGTCGAGAGCCTGAATTGGTCTCGATGGCCCCCGGACGGGTCAACCTCATTGGCGAGCACATCGATTACAACGACGGCTATGTGCTGCCGATGGCGATCGAGCGAAATACAGTGGTCGTTGGGGGGCGGAGTGACCTGGAGTCCGAGGCCAGGATCCACAGCATGACCATGGGTGAGGATTTCTTCTTTGACGTGACGAAGTCTCCCGGGAAGGTCTCCGCCTGCTGGGTCAACTACCTGCTCGGGGTGGTGGATGGCTTCATGGAGCTTGGGGGAAGGATTCCTCCATTTGACCTGGTGATTGATTCCACGGTGCCGATGGGAGGAGGTTTGTCCAGCAGTGCCTCGCTGGAAGTCGCCTTCGCCACCTTCCTTGAAGAGCTTTTGAAGGTGTCCATTTCGCCCAAGGACAAGGCGCTCCTGTGCCAGCGGGCAGAGCACCGGTTTGCGGGAGTGCCCTGTGGCATCATGGATCAGTTCGCCTCAACCGTGGCCCTGGAGGATCATATCCTGCTCCTGGACTGCATGACCTGCGATGTGCGTCATGTTCCCTTTGGTTGTGATGAGCTGACCGTCCTGATCGCCAACACCAATGTCCGTCACGCCCTCTCCGACGGTGAATACGCGAGAAGGCGCGCCGAATGCGAGGCGGCACTGAAGAAGATGGGAAGATCTTCTTTTCGCGAAGTGGGGCGCAAGCTCCTTGGGGACCACAAGGCATCTCTCTCATCGGGCGAATACAAGCGGGCCAGGCACGTGGTGACCGAGACGACGAGGACACTTGAGGCGGCCGAAAGGATCGAGGTGCAGGACTGGGGCCGGGTTGGAGAACTGATGTTCGAGAGCCACCATTCATTGCGGGACGACTTCGAGGTGAGCTGCCGGGAGCTGGACATCATGGTTGAGAAGGCGAGGGACATTGGAATCGAGGGAGGTGTCTATGGTTGCCGGATGACCGGGGGGGGCTTTGGAGGCTGTGTGGTCGCCCTTGCCAGGACCGACCGGGTCGGAGAGATCAAGCAGCGCCTGCGCCTGCATTACCTTGCCGAGACAGGCCTCGAGCCGGACTTCATCATCAGTCGCCCCTCGCAGGGTGGCAGGATTCTTCCAGCGGTTTCCGCCTAGGCTCCCTTTTTCAGCCTCAAGAATGCACTTCACCTCAGGTGGTTGGCGTGATTCGATGTCAGAAAGTTTCCTTTCTGGACGTTGAACATGAGCATGCCGTTTTTTTTCCGCACAAAACAGATTGTCATCCTGCTCCTTTCGTGGGCCCTCACCGGTTCTCTTGCGGCTGTCGAAATGTCCAAGGGCAAGCTCGAGGCCTTCCTCAAGGAGCATTGCTATGATTGCCACGATTCGGATGTCCAGAAGGGTGGACTGGACCTGGCCTCGATCGGGGTCGGACTGGAGGATGAGGCCCTGATGGCGACCTGGGTTCGGATCCACGACAGGGTTCGGGATGGCGAAATGCCGCCCGCCAAGAAGGCCCGACCCGGCGATGCAGCCAAAAGGCAGTTTCTCGCATCGGTTTCCGCCGATCTGACCGTGGCGCACCAGCAGCACAAGGGAACGGTTCTCAGGAGGCTGAACAGGCAGGAGTATGAGAATACGCTGAACGATCTCTTCGGAACCCATCTGGATATCAAGTCGGGCCTTCCAGAGGATGGACGGTCGCACGGCTTTGACACTGTGGGAGATTCACTGAACATCTCGATGGTCCAGATGCAGGCCTACCTGGACTCCGCGGACCGTGTGATCGAGGAATCGATCGCCGCCTGGCCAGAGCAGCCCGAGGTCAAGCACATCAAGGCGAGCTATGCGGACACACGTGAGGGCAAGAAATTCATTGGAGACAAGTGGAAGCTCCTCCCGGATGGGGCGGTGGTCTTCTTCCAGCGACTCGGCTACCCGTCCGGCATGCTCCGGGAGGCCAGCGTGCGCGAGGCAGGCTTCTACAAGATCCGCGTCACCGGCTATGCCTACCAGTCGGACCGGCCTGTGACCTTCTCCGTGGGATCCACCACCTTTGCAAGGGGGCTCGAGAAGCCGACCTACGGGTATTACTCCTTTGATCCGGGAGCCCCCAGCACCGTCGAGCTCACGGCTTGGGTGGGGGAGCGCTACATGATCCAGATCGAGCCTTGGGGAATCTTCGACAACGATTACGAGATCAAGCGCGTCGGTCTGGATGGCTACAAGGGACCCGGACTGGCCATCCTTGGTGTCGAGTTGGAAGGCCCCTTGCACGATGAATACCCCAAGCGTGGACATCATCTGCTTTACGATGGAATCCAGAGGGAGGTGATCGAGCCAAGGAATCCGCGAGACAAGCAGCGTCCCCAGTACGTGCCCCAATGGAAGGTCGGTTCAGAGAGTCCGGAGGAAGATGCATCGAAAGTCCTGCTGCGCATTGCAAGGAAGGCCTTCCGCAGGCCGGTTGAGGCTGGGGAGTTGAAGCCCTACCTGGACCTGGTCATGCAGGAGATGGATAAAGGGGCCATTTTTGACTTGGCACTGAAGACCGGTGTCACCGCGATCCTCTCGTCACCGGAATTTCTCTTCTTCAGGGAGAAGCCTGGCCGCCTGGACGACTTTGCACTGGCTTCCAGGCTTTCCTACTTCCTGACCCGGAGCCTGCCTGATGACGAGCTCATGCAACTGGCGGCCGCAGGGAAACTGACGGCTGACGAGGGTGTCCTCATGGCTCAGGTGGACCGGCTCTTGAAGGACCCCAGGGCGGAACGTTTTGTGGAGGATTTCACGGACAGCTGGCTTGACCTGAGAAGCATCGAGTTCACCAATCCGGACGACAAGCTCTTCCCGGAGTTTGATGCCTACCTCCAATGGTCGATGCTGAAGGAGACCCGTGGCTTCTTCAGGCACCTGATGGAAAAGGATCTCAGCGTGGCCAACCTGATCGATTCAGATTTTGCCATCATCAACAACCGCCTGGCCGAGCACTATGGCATTCCAGCGGTTCTGGGGACGGATTTTGAGCGGGTCAAGCTGCCTGCCGACAGCCCACGTGGTGGAGTGATGGCCCATGCGAGCGTGCTCAAGGTCTCTGCGAACGGAACGGCCACTTCGCCCGTGATGCGTGGCGTTTGGGTCCTGGAAAGGATGCTGGGAATCACACCACCGCCACCGCCACCTGCGGTTCCGGGTGTGGAACCGGACATCCGTGGTGCGCAGACCATCCGCCAGTTGCTCGAGAAGCATCGCAGCATGACCAGCTGCCAGGGTTGCCACCAGAAGATCGATCCACCCGGTTTCGCGCTGGAACAGTTCAATCCCATTGGAGGCTTCCGTGATCATTTTCGCTCCATGGGGCAGGGCGAGAAGGTGGATGCCCTGATCCAGGGGCGAAAGGTCCGCTTCAGGAAGGGGCTGCCGGTCGATGCCAGCGGTGCGCTCCCGGATGGAACCGCGTTTTCGAACTTCGACGAATTCAAGCAGCTCCTGATGAAGGACAAGGAACAGGTGATGCACTGCCTGACCGAGAAGCTGCTGACCTTCTCCACCGGCCGTGAACTTGGTTTCTCTGACCGTGAAGAGGTCAACCGGATGGTCCAAAGGTTGGAGAAGGAAGGTGAGGGCCTGAAGACCCTCATCAAGCTGGTTGTCCTCAGTGATGTCTTTCAGTCGAAATAGTCCGTACCAATCATGAATCCGATCCATCTTGCATCCCGAAAATCGCTCGACCGTCGTGCCTTCCTGAAAGGCATGGGTGTCTCACTCAGCCTTCCGCTGCTCGACGCGATGACGCCCGCCTTTGCCAGGACCCTTGCCGGTCCGCCCAAGCGCTTTGTCGCCATGTGCGCCGGACTCGGGTTTCATGCGCCCCACCTGTTCCCGGAAAAGGCGGGTCGGGACTATGGGCTCACTCCCTACCTCGAGAAGATCAAGGGACATGTGAAGGACTTCACCATCATGTCGGGGCTTTCCCATCCGGAGCAGAACGGCAACAACGGGCATGCCTCGGAGATGACCTGGCTGACCTCCGCCAGGCGCCCGGGCCTGGCCGGGTTCAAGAACACCATTTCCATCGA
The DNA here is from genome assembly GCA_964554035.1 of uncultured Verrucomicrobiota bacterium. Classification (GTDB taxonomy): domain Bacteria; phylum Verrucomicrobiota; class Verrucomicrobiia; order Limisphaerales; family CAZKNW01; genus CAZKNW01. The sequence continues at coordinate 2,968 of CAZKNW010000059.1, read as the reverse complement.
CCAGTTCATCGCTGAGAAGATCGGCATCCAGACCCGCTTTCCCTGCCTGGTCTTGACCAACCGTGGCAACACCCTGTCCTGGACATCCAGCGGCGTGGCATTGCCGGGCGAACGTTCTCCCTCCAAGCTTTTCAAGCAGCTCTTCGTTGAGGGGACGGAGCAGCAGAAGCAGCAGCAGACGCGGGACCTGCAGCGCGGACGCAGCATCCTGGACACGGTGCTGGGACAGGCCAAAGCACTTGAGAACGAGTTGGGTCACCGGGATCGCGAAAAGCTGGATGAATACCTTACCTCCGTTCGTGGGCTCGAGGTGCGACTCCAGGAATCGGAAGGGTGGGTCCACCGGCCCAAGCCAAAGGTCTCAGAGAAGGAGCCGAAGGACATCCAGGACAAGGCCATGATCATCGAGCAGACCATGCTCATGTATGACCTCATCACCCTCGCGCTTCAGACCGATTCCACCCGGACGGTCACCTACGCATTGGGTGGCATGAATGCACCTCCAAAGATCGAGGGCGTTTCCACCGACTGGCACCAGCTTTCACACCATGGTCGCGACCAGACCAAGATCGATGAACTGAAGCTGATCGAGGAAGCCGAGTTCGAGGCCTTCAACTACTTCCTGGCCAATCTCAAGAGTCGCAAGGAAGAGGGCGGTTCGCTGCTCGACAACACCATGGTTCTCATGGGCTCCAATCTGGGCAATGCCAGCAGTCACAGCTGGAGGAACATCCCGGTCATTCTTGCTGGTGGTGGTTTCCGACACGGGCAGCACCTGGCCCATGACCAGGACGACAACACCCACTTCGCCAACCTCTTCGTCCAGATGGCCCGCCAGATGGGCCTCGACATCGACCAGTTCGGCAGTAGCGACAAGGAAGGCATCAGCGGGCTGGAAAGGCTGGGGTAGGGGATCATTCGTTTTGTTCTCACGCAAGGGCCTATCGACAAGCTCAAGACAAACAGCCAAGACGCACAGATCAGTCGCTTCAGGTCAACGTCGCTATCGCGCTTCGCCAGAACTCAACGCTGCGCAAAGAAATGAAGGAACTTCTACGGAGACTCTTGGGTCAGTGAAGTGAGCCAGGATTTCCTGAGACGCTCGAAACAGAAACGTGCGGAAATCCCGAACTGAAGTTTCTTTGTTCCTTATCCATGGCCACGATCCGACTGGCTGAGATTGGGCTGCCGCAGACATAGGCTCAATGGAGTCGGATGAATTTCTCTCCACGACCCAAGGGCTGGATCCGGACGCCCCAGTCCCGCTGCCTGAGAACGGCGGATGATTGAGCGGATACCGGATCGGGATTCGGAAGATAGAATGCCTAATGGATTAGGCTGCCGCCGCCATCTTGGCTTCGGTGGGTTGAACCAGTTCGATCCTGCTTCCGAGAAGGTAGGCTATCTCGTCCAGCACCTTGTCTGGTTCGGGGCGTCTGCGGGACTTTCCGCCTGCATCAATGGTGGATATTCCGTCGTGTGAAATGAAGTAGGGAGCAGCGGAATCCTCTCCAAGGGCTTCCATGATCGACTCACGGATGTTCCTGCACTTCGGATGATTGGCGCTTTCCGCAGCAACCATCCCCAGCACGATCGGTCGATCTCCCCTTGGGCGAGTTCCCCAGGATTTCAGCCAGTCAATGGAGGGTGGATCCAATTCCTTGTCTCCTTCGAAAGCGAGGATGACGAGGTCGGCATGGACGGACTGCCGGGCGGCGGCCTTTCCACAGGCCGGGTCCTCGAAGCGGAACCATCTCCAGAGGTTGCAGCTCAGGTCCGGGTTCTTGCCGAGTTTCTTCTGAACGTAGGACGCGACGTCCAATCCCCTCAGGCGGAGGCGGTTGGATTCCGTGACCAGTACGACGTTCAAAGTCTCATCAGAAGGGAGTGGATGGTTCATGGATCAGGATTTGGCAGTCTTTGGCATTCAGTCGCTCGGTTTCAAAAACGGCCGAGTTCCAGGCTCAACCGCTCGGGAAGGTTTTAGCTGAAGAACGGTGAATTCCACAAATACGTAGTTTTTAACTTTCACTTAGAAAAAATAGAAGTAACAAGAGTGCATGGACTGGTTGAACTATCATCATCTGCTGTATTTCTGGACGGTCGTCAGGGAAGGAGGTCTTCGTCAGGCCTCGGAGATCCTGAATGTTTCCCAGCCATCGATCTCTGCCCAGTTGAGCACGCTGGAGGATGCCTGCGGTGAACCCCTGTTTCGCCGGTCGGGACGTTCAAAGGTGCTCACGGAGACCGGGCAGATCGTCTATGGCTATGCGGAGGAGATCTTTTCTGTGGGCAGGGAACTGCAGAACGCGTTGTCCGGCGGACAGGGTGGGCGTATGCCAAGGCTGAACGTGGGGGTGGTGGATTCATTTCCCAAGCTGGTCACCCAGTTTCTTTTCCGACCCATCTCGGAAGATCATGATTCCACGGTCCGATTGGTGTGTCGGGGAGGGAAGCTTCCTGACCTGCTTGGGCAACTGGCCATGCACAGACTGGATATCGTGCTGTCGGACGAACCGGCTTCGGGACCGCTCAAGCTGAAGACCTTCAACCATCTTCTGGGGGACAGTGGAGTGACCTTCTGCGCTGCTGGAAAACTTGCGATCCGGCTTAGGGATGGTTTTCCGGATTCCCTGGACGGCGCACCCGCTCTTCTGCCCTCCGAGAACACTGCGGTGCGCCGGGCCCTCGATCTGTGGTTTCATGACCAGGGCATCGATCCGCAGATCATGAGCGAGTTTGAGGATCCGGCCTTGATGAAGATCATGGCGACTCAGGGACAGGGATTCACGGTGGTGCCGACCATCATCGATCGTGAGGCGCAATCCCGCTATCGATTGAGGGTGATCGGTAAGGCAGACAAGTGCCGTGACAGCTTCTATGCGATTACCGCCGAGCGGCGCATCTCCAACAAGCTCGTGACCAAGATCACTGAATCCGCCAAATACGACCTGAACACGGTTTCAGG
>CAZKNW010000058.1:0-12418 GCA_964554035.1 uncultured Verrucomicrobiota bacterium | reverse complement strand
TGGCAGCCAGATACGTCTGGGATGTTTTTGGGAGAGGAGATCCACAACAGGTGCCGGATTGCCAACAGTGATGGGGGGAGGCGTGTCTTTGAAGTAGGAGGTGAAATCTCCTGATTTCATGACAACCTGAAGTGGTCCCCAGGTTTGCCCATGATCGTTGGACCGTTTCATGACCAGATCAATCGTGCTGGCATCTCCGCCTTCACGCGCTTCGCAAAAGACAAGAAGGTCTCCGTTCGCAGCCCTCACAGTGGCTGGAATGCGAAAGATGTTATAGCCCTCAGTCCCTGCTTGAAAGACAGGCACATTCGTTGTCGGTAGTGCCTGTTTCCAGCCCTGATTGAGAAGTCTGGAAAGTCTGAGAACGCGTTTCTGCCCAGTCTCCTCCCCGGCAATGTTCTTCATCTCATTCGGATCGGATTCGTGGTCGTAGAGTTCACGGGCCACCACCTTGTTGGATTCCCATTCCTTCCATTCCACGTAGCGGGCAGCGTGTGTGCGAATGGTGCGTCCCATGATGTCGCCGTGCCTCTTGTGACGATTTCCTTCCAAGGGTCGTGGGTACTGGCTGAAGGCCGCTTTCTTCCACGCAAGGTCCGGGGCCTTGAGCAATGGCAGGAAGGAGATGCCTTCAAGTCCCTTGGGCATCGTCAGTCCGCATGCTTCAACGAGGCTGGGGTAGACATCGACGAATTCAACCAGTGCGTTGGACTGGTTGCCTGGAGATGGATGATTAGGCGTGACCAGAATTAGGGGAACACGAGTGGAGAGCTCATAGTTGTTGGCCTTGGTCCAGAGTCCCTGTTCGCCAAGGTGAAATCCATGATCGCCCCACAAGCAGATGACGGTGTTCCTGGTCAGGTCCAGGTCATCCAGTTTCTTCAGCAGGCGCCCCACCTGCGCATCGATGTAGCTGACGCAGGCGTAGTAGCCGTGGCGAAGTTCCTGAATCTTGGCGGCAGTCAGTTGGCCGTCCTCAGGAATGTCGGTGTAGCCCTCCAGTTCCCGCCAGCTACGGGTGGCGAGTTCAGGGGAGTTCTCGGGAAAGTCGGAGGTGACGGGTACAGGGATGTCCTTCCGGTCATGGAGATCCCAGTATTTGCTGGGCGCACAAAAGGGCAGGTGGGGCTTGCGAAAACCGACTGCGAGAAAGAAGGGCTTGTCCTGCTCCTTGAGCTTTTCCATGGCAATGAGCGAGTCGTCACAGACAATGCCATCGATGTAGGTGTTGTCGGGAACGTCTGCGGATTCGGAGGCGGCGCGCTTGAGTCCCTTTCCGGCGAGGTTGGCCTTGGTGGCATAGCGGACTTCGGCGGATCGAGTGCGATCATGCATCGGATCGACGGACCATGAAGGCGGATCGGTCGAGGGCTTGCCGCCTCCATGAAGGATCTTGCCGATGGCTTGTGTATGGTAGCCGTTTTTCTTGAAATGTTGCGGAAGCGTGACGATGTCGGGAAGGGACTCCCTGAAATGGGTTGCAAGGTCCCAGACCTTGATCGAGTCAGGGCGCCTGCCAGTGATCAGTGACAAACGCGATGGGCTGCAAACCGCCTCCTGACAGTAGGCCCGTTGGAATACTGTGCCCCGGCTGGCGAGGCGATCAATGTTGGGAGTGATGGCGGTCTGGTCGCCATAACAACCCAGTGCCGGTCGCAGATCATCAATGGCGATGAAGAGGACATTCGGCTTGTCAGCGAAAGTGGTGAAACCAAGGCACGATAGGAAGAGAATGAAAAAAGGTCGGTGCATGAGCAGTCAGTGAGCGGTTTCAAAAAAATACTGGGTGTAGTTGAGGTGGAGCAGCTTCTTCTCGTAACTGCCGTCCTTTCGGCAGGCATCCACTTCGGCCTTTAGCATTTCCAGGTTTCTTGGATTCAGAAATGGATCCTTGGTTTTCTTTCGCCAGGTTGAGAGGCGCTGCTTCAAGTCGTTGAATATCGATTGATGCTCTTTGGACCCGGCAAGATTGATAAATTCATGGGGATCTTCCTGAAGGTCATACAGTTCAAACTCAGGAGGCTTGGCCATCAAGACGTAGGCACTGCGGACGGGTTCAGGTGATGACGCGATTTTGTCAGGAAGGGAGGGGAAGAAACGATTGAGGGTGAAGTGATGGCCGGGGTTGGTCTGGTTGGGCATCAGGTTCTGGATCAATTTGAAACGGGGTCCACGGACCGTGCGCTGAGGAAAGAAGTTGTGCGCGGAATGAAGATGGAACTCAGTGAAAAGATGGGTTCTCCATTCTGGTTTCAGTCCCTCAATCAAGGGGCGAAGGGAATGTCCGGGTAGATTGTTGACCGGAGAGGCCTTGGACACCTCAAGCAGGGTGGGCATCAGGTCGAGGGTCGAGACCAGTTCGTAGCGCACCTGGCCGGGCTTCTGATGTCCGGGCCATTTGATGATCAAGGGGACCCGGGTTCCACCTTCGTAGGAGGTGCGTTTTCCCCGGAGCAGGTCCGCACCATGATCGCCGAAATAGACGATCAGTGTGTTGTCTGCCTTGCCGCATCTGTCGAGTGCCTGGAGCAGGTCGCCGATGAGGGTGTCGAGGCGGCTCATGCAGTTGTAGTAGTCGGCTGTTTCCTCACGCAGTTCAGGCGTGTCGATGCCGAAGTAAGGCAGGGGCTTCACATCCTCTCCGGTCAGGGGCTTTCTGGGCAGGTTGTTGGCGGTGCGGATGAAGGGGCGATGGGCATCGGGATAATTCACGCTTAGGAAGAAGGGCGTGTCCTCCTTTGCCATGAATGCTTCGGCCAGGGTGGCATACTCGCCCTGCTTCTTCCTTCCAAAGTTGGCCCCCGACTTTTCCTTCATGTCGAAGGGGAAGGCAGACTCCGGATTGACATGCAGCTTCCCAAGGATCCCCGTCCGATAGCCGGCCGCCTTCAGGCTGCGGATCAGATTCGGGGTCTCGTTGGAGTAGAGGGAGAATTTCCATGTGGCGAGGCCTATCTGGCCGTTCTGATGGGGATACAGTCCGGTCAGATAGGCGGCTCTCGACTGACTGCAACCCGCCTGTGGCACGTAGGCATTGTGAAAGCGGACTCCTTCCGTGGCCAGCTGGTCCAGCACGGGCGTCTTCACGTAGGGATCACCATAGCAGCCGAGCTCTTGTCCGTTGTCCTCGGAGACGATGACCAGGATGTTGGGAAGCGAGTCTGCGGTAAGTGGAAGGACCTGCAGAACGAGAAGCAGGATGGCCAAAGGAAGAATCAGAGGAATGGATTGCCTGTTCATGGTCCGACGTAAAGGGAAGTGGGTTAGATAACCCGGATCTGGGTCAGAAGTCGAGTTGGCGGAGAAACGCCATCTGGGAAGGGGTCTCGATCGCGGAGGGCTCGGCATCTCTCACTTTTTGGACAGCTTCCTCGAAGGGAGAGCCCGTGTAGATGAGATAGGCTGCAAGGACGGTGCCCGTTCGGCCAAGTCCGGCTTCGCAATGCACCGCGACAGGCCTGTTTCGTTCGAGGCTGGATTCGATGAAGCTCAGGCACGTCTTGACCTTTCCTGGTGGAGGTGGTGAACCGTCTGGAATGGGAAAGCAGAGGTGGTCCATCCTGACCGCCTCATAGATTTTCCGGTCACCGGGGAGGTTTATCAGGGAAACCACGGCCCGGATGCCTGATTCGTGGAGGAGGGCCAGCTCATCATCAAACTCGTTCAGGGCGCCTCCTTCCGCCATTCGTCTTTCGGGACTGAGGAAGGGCATCGGCATCCCTGCCAGCTGATTCGGAATCAGCCACCAAAGGAGTGAATTGCGGTCACTTTTTGGCATACAGGTGGTCAGTGAAGAACCTCTCGAGATCCTTTCCATAGGGATTGCCAGTCCAGGCGACCCTTCCATCCGGGGCGATGAGGATCCCGTGGGGAATGGCTCCGATCCGGTAGGCTTGTGCCATGGTGCCTTCCGATGATGTCCACGCGTGCCGGATCTGGTTCCAGCGGCGTTCCTTGATCCTTCTCATGGCGGTTCCCTTGGAGGCGTCGATGCTTACCGCAATCACTTCGAGTTGTCCTCGCCATGATTCCTTGTTCCTGCCGAAGACAGCATTCAGCGAATCCAGGGAAGGGTGGCAGGGAGGGCAGGTAGTTGCCCAGAAATCGAGGTAGACCCATTTACCCTTCATCCCTTCAAGGGTGATCGTGTTGCCATCGGCAAGAGACTCGATCGAGAATGGAGGGGCCATCCGTCCTGCTTCCGGCATAGGTGGAAGCTTCAACCTTGCGATGGCATCCTCAGCAGCCTGCATGATTGCCGGGTTGCCGCTGAAGCTGACGTAGTTTTCCAGCGTGGGGAGAAGCGGCAGGGCCTCCCGCTCAAACCTCCCCACGGCCTTGAGGGCGGGTTCGGTCAGTTGGGGATCCTTGAGGGCTTTCTCGAGAACCGGCAGGCAGGTGTCTGGACGGCTCCGGATCATTCCCAAGGCCCGGACCGCACTTCGGCGGCCTGCCTTGAATCCTTCCGGCAAGGCATCCGGGTCCTCGACGAGCCGGATCAGGGAAGGGATGAGCGGCTCTCCCCATGCTTCCAGATTCGCGCAGTGATGGGCCAGCTTGGCCCTACGGGCTGGTGTTCCCTTTTCCAGAATGTCGATGCAGGTGGGCAACAGGCCTTGGACGAATAACTGTCCTTCACCGGTTCGGTTGTAGCGGAAACTTCCCGAAAGGATGGAGACACCCTTGCTGAAGTGCTGGTAGGAATCGGATCGCAAGAGGCCTGTGATCAGCTCCAGGCCGGAGGCTCCCGACTGGATGGCGTGATAATAGATCTCTCCGTGGCTGAGGCTCGGCTCCTCGATGAGGATCTTGAGGCGCTTCAGTGACTCGGTATCCGACTGCGAAAGGACAGATCCCTGCACCAGAAGAAGCAGAGAAAGAAAAAGTAGGGTCCGCAGTCTCTGGAACATGCCCAAGAAGCTAGCAAACGGCTTTCTTGATGAAAGCGCTTTCTCACGACTCGATGACCATGGCGGTCAGGTTGTCCCGTCCCGAGCTGTCCTTGGCCTCGCGGATCAGGCGTTCCGCAGGACACAGGTCCATCAGATAAGGAGGTGGCGTGGTGATGATCTTTTCGACGCTGTGGTCCCAGAGCCCGTCGGTGATGCCATCGGTACACAGGACAAAGCGGTCTCCTTCCTGGAAGTCCAATGTCTTGATCTGGGGTTCCACGGGGTCGGGATGGGATCCGAGTGAACGTTCCAGCTGATGCTTGTAAGGACTCGTTCTGGCCTCGCGCTCATTGAGCAGGCCTTCCCTTCTCATGCGCCCGACCCTGGTGTGGTCCTCGGTCAACTGGTGCATTCCGTTGCCCTTGGGGAAGTGGTAAATCCGACTGTCTCCGATGTGCCCCACGTGAACGCGGTTCTCCACGAACCAGCAGAGGCTCAGGGTGGCCCCCATCCCGGTGCATTCCGAGTAGCCAAACCCCGTCTTTCGTGTCTTTACGTGTACACTCTGGAAAAAAATAGCCAGCAGCTCTTCCGGGCTCGGGTGCTGGTCTCCTCTTTTTTGATGAAATTCACGTGAGACCAACTCGGTGATGGTCTGCACGGCGATGCGGCTTGCGAATTCGCCGGCATTAGCGCCTCCCATGCCGTCGCTGACCGCGAAAATAAACTGCCAGCCCTCGCGGGGAGCCTCGCCCAGTCGTCCAAGGTAGACGAGTTCCTCATGGTTGAACATGAGTGACAGGAAGGCGTCCTCATTGTTGCGCCGCACCCGTCCTGGATCGGTCTTGGCGGTCCATGAAAAGGTGGGAATCTGGGTGTCGATGGATCCGCTCATGACTGCTTCTCCATGCGTTCCAAGTCCTCGATGGTAAGACCTTCCCCGGTGTCCTTGATGGTGGCGAATTCGAAGTCGATGATGCAAAAACGGCCCAAATGTGGACTGTAGGTGATGTTCCTGGGGAATGGGTCGCCATGGATGACACCGTAATCCTCCAGCTCCTTGAACAGCTTCATCGCCTTCTCGTCGCTGATGCTGTCAACAATCGCGCCACAGTTGGAGGTGACCAGGTAGAGGTGTTCCGGGTCCTCCTGCATGACCCTTGGGACAAAGGGGCAGGCGTGGTGCTCGAGATACCTCAGGATGCGGACTTCGTTCTCGTAGCGAAGCTGTGCCGACGGTCCCTGAAAACGTTTGTGCACCCGTCCGTCAAACCCGATGTGTACCGTTGCTCTTTTGGTGTCCTTCAGCTCCCTCATGATGTCTTGAACACGACCAGATTGGAGGGAAATGTCCAAGAGCGCAAACCCCATTCGGGGAATCGAGGCACGGAGATTGCTTTCCCTTGATTCCATGGTGACAAGAGGCTAAAAGCCTCCGCGTCGTTCAACCATCTTACCTGAGAAAGAAACGAATATGCCCAAATACAAGCTCGAATACATCTGGCTCGACGGCTATCAGCCTGTTCCCAACCTCCGTGGCAAGACCCGTCTTGCATCAGAAGCCCCCAAATCCGTTGACGACTGCCCATTGTGGGGGTTTGACGGCAGTTCCACCCAGCAGGCAGAAGGAAGCAGCTCCGACTGTGTGTTGAAGCCGGTTGCCCTCTATCCTGACATTGACCGTGGAGACAATGCCTACATCGTCCTCTGCGAAGTGTTGAACCATGATGAGACCCCGCATCCTTCCAATATGCGTGCCACCATCCTCGACGACGAGGACACCTGGTTTGGTCTGGAGCAGGAATACTTCCTTTACAACAACAAGCGTCCCCTCGGATGGCCCGCCGAAGGTTACCCGAACCCGCAGGGCGAATACTACACAGGCGTTGGATACTGCAACGTGGGAAGCATCGCCCGCGAGATCGTGGACATCCATCTGGATCTCTGTCTTGCAGCCGGGATCAACCACGAGGGCATCAACGCTGAGGTTGCCAAGGGACAGTGGGAGTTTCAGGTTTTCGCCAAGGGCTCCAAGAAGTGTGCTGACGACATCTGGGTGGCACGTTACCTCCTGATGCGTCTTTGCGAGCGCTATGAGGTGGACGTTGAATTCCACTGCAAGCCCTTCCTCGGTGACTGGAACGGTTCCGGAATGCACTGCAACTTCTCCACCAAACACCTCCGTGAGGTCGGTGGTGAGGAATACTTCCTGGCTCTGATGGCCGCCTTTGAGAAGAACAAGGACGAGCACATTGCCGCCTATGGTCCGGACAACCACCTTCGCCTGACTGGTCTTCACGAGACCCAGTCGATCGACAAGTTCTCATGGGGTATCGCCGATCGTGGTGCCTCCATCCGCGTCCCTCACAGCTTCAAGAAGAATGGCTGGAAGGGCTACCTGGAAGATCGTCGTCCAAACTCACAGGGCGATCCATACCAGATCTGCTCACGCGTTCTGAAGACCATTGCCGAGGTGCCAACCTCCTAAGGTTAGGAACCATCCTTTGCAGCGGCGCTTTCCTCACGGAGAGCGCCGTTTTTTTTGTAAATGGGGAGATGTTTGGACGGATCAGGCAAATCAGTCCCATCGGACGGATCAGTCCAGCAGGACAAGGCTTTGTTCGCCAGGTTTGCCCAAGATGGCAAAGGCATGGCCATCGAGAAGTTTGAGAAGGCCCTCATCATCCACGATGGCGATGGAGGTTCCCGGGATGTTCCTGGGTGACTCGGGCAGGTTGATGTCCTGCCTTTCATCCGGAATGGATGCCTGTTGAAGTTCCCTATCCGGTGTCAGCATATGAAGTAGAATCAAGGGAAGGGCAAGGATGCAGGAGAGCCTTACCAGTCGCCTGTGACGCCGAACCTTCCTGACCTCGGTCAAGGTGGCGGCCTGGAGTTCCTGTCGGAGATGTTCGTGATCAGCGTTCATGGCTGGTTGCCGTGAGGATGGTTTTCAACTTATGACGGGCCCGAAGCAGCTTGGATTCGATCGCCTTCTCGGTGGTTTCAAGCTCCCTGGCCATCTGGCGGACGCTTTGGCCAAGGCGGTATTTCCTGTGGATGATTTCGCGGTCCCTTTCCGGGAGACGGATGATCGCCTCGTCCAGGTCCTCCATGCGTTCGAAATCGTCCTCTGAATCGTCGGAGTACGTCCCAAGCAGGTTTTCAAAGTAGCGCTTGATCGCGTCGAAGTGGCGTCCGGACTTTCGGGCCTGGTCGCGAACGGCACATCGGGAAAGCAGAGCCAGCCAGTCCCAGAAAACTTCTTCTTCGGCGAAGGGCTTGATGTGGCGCACGACGCGAAGGAGTGTGGCTTGAAGGGAATCCTTGGCGGCCGCCTCGTTGCCTTGGTTCAGGACGACGTGGTATCGGAGCAGGCGGTCGAAGTATCGGTCGAAGAAAAGGCGATAGGCGTCCTCGTCTGAGGACGCCATTCTTCCTGTCAGGGATTCCAGATCGTCAGGATGACCGGACTGGACTGACGAATCCATAGAGGTGTTGAAGGACAGGCTTGATGAAATGGATCGCTGGAAGATCAACGCGATGAACCTTTACCCGTGGGAGCCGTCTTGATGTATCGATCTCTGGAATTGTCGAGGGTATCGGACTGGACAGGGTCCATTCTCATTCCGGGAGGAACAATTCCGGTCTGGTAGCCACCCGGGATCCGATAGGTTCCGATCCTCGAGGGAATCTGGGACCGGCTGTTGCCCGTGACGGAGTCGATGACCTCGGTGACCACCTCCATCGTGGTTGCATCGCTGATGACGATCAATGATGAGGTGTTCTGGTGGAAGTTGATCTTTGGACCGGAAGCCTTGGCTGTAATTCCAGACTCCTTCATGGCATCGGCCCACATGGCCAGGGTGCTCTGGATCAGCATTTCCACCTCTGCAAGTTGGGTGGAGCGCGCCTTTTCGTCCTTCCCGTCCATCAGCTTGGAAAGGGAAAATACCCGGACGATCGGCCTGGTCTCGGCGTGGGACAGGTCGGTCACGTCAATAAAGAGGAGGTCCCCATCCTCATAACTGAAGTTCAGCTTTCCCCGGGAGGACAGCCCTATCGCCTGTGTGATCTGGTTCAGCGACACGTTGTGGAGTTCCATGGTGACCGAGATCGCGGCCGCCTCCTTGGTAATGACCACATTCAGGGGTTTGAAGGTTTCGCGAAGGTAGTTCGCGACCTCTTTCATGGGCAGATCGTCGAATTCGACGTCGATCCTTGTGGCTGTGATTTCCTTGGATAGGGCGGGTTCCGCTTCCTGGGATTGGGCCGACAAGATGCCGCCGAGCAGTAGTGCACTGATTAGGATTGGTGTGATTCTCTTCATGGTGGACGTTTGTTGCGTGGTTGCTTGTGGGAGTGTTCACAAGGTAACACGCACGAACGTCCGGAATCCCGCGGTTTTTTTGAAGAGATTCTTCAGGTCTGCTCAATGACGCCCACGGGAACTATTCCCTGAGGCTGGAAAGATAGCTGATCAGGTCGGCCAGTTCCGCATCACTGATGGGAGCGGTCAATCCGATGGGCATGGCGCTTCCCGCCTCCTCGATCCCGGTCACGTTGGACCTTGCGATGCTGTGGACCTGGAGGCTGGCAATATCCCGGAGACGGAGCTCATCGGCGGAGTCTTCGACGATGTACCCCGTCAACAACTGGCCATCCTTGGTGCTGATGCGGGTGGTCATGTAGCCCTCCCGGATCTGGCGGTTGGGCCAGACCACGGACTCAATCAGGAGTTCGGGACTGCGTCCGGCGCCGACGATCGTCATGTCGGGTCCGATGTCGCCACCGGTTCCCTGGATCTTGTGGCAGGCGGTGCAGCTTCCCAGCTTCTGGTAGACGGCCTTGCCCCTGGCTGGATCGCCCTTTGATGTCGCCATGTTTGCGATTCGTTTCACATAGGCGGCATCGTAATCGGTCTTGATGCCCGATGAGATGTCCTGGGCATCACGCACGACTGTCATCAGTTTGGCCTCGGTATGGCCGGCTCGGTTGAGGGCCTGTTCCAGAAGGGAGGCCATCTCCATGGATGGCTTTTGCTTCTTCAGGACCTCGGCGAGCATCTGGCTTCCGTTCTTTCGGGAAATCACGGGCGCCACCAGTTGTCCGATCTCCGCTGCGGAATAGTCGGGGGAAAGAAGGGAGGCAAAGGTGACTGCCGCGTTGTTCGGGTGGATGGATCCGAGGGCGTCAATGACGGCCCGCTTCACCGCAATGGATTCGGATTCCTTCGCTATGGGGCGAAGGATGCTGGTGGTCTTTTCGCCGAAGAGGCCAGGTGCCGCCTGAATGGCTGCAATGCGGATGGCATCCGGAACCGAGGCATCACTGAGGTGCGCCTCCACGGTGGAGGAAAGCTTCCTTGCCTGCCAGGCCCCTGCCAATTCGATGGCCGCAGCCTGGATGGCCTCATTGTCAGAATCGAGGGAGGACTTCAAGAGTGCCGCGAGGTCGCCGGATGGTTTCTTCCTGTGGACCTTGGCCTCAGCCAGAAGGGCCCGGAGTATGACAGGACTCTGGGCTCCATTCTCGAAGGCATAGCGCAGATCCCGGGATTTGCCGATCCGGACGAGGAGCGAAAGGAGGTCCTCTTCCTCTGCCTTGGTGAGTGCGCTTTTGCCGAGCATGCCGCGCACCATCTCGATGACATCCTCGGATCCGGATTGCTCAAGGACGAACAACTGATGGGATGGTTTCTGGAAGGTGAGTCGATCCTCCTGGAGGGCGGGGAGCCACAATGGCTTGAGTGCGTCGATCCCAAGGGAAAGCGCGTAGTCGATATGCCGATCCCGAGGGTGGTCGATGGCGGTGGCCATGATGGAAGCGGCCCTCGGATCTGCCTGGAAGCTCAACGCCACAATGGCTTCGAGGCGTACGCGGGGATGCTCATCGGCAATGGCGTTTGAAAGCATCTCCAATACCCCATCGATCCGGCTGCCCCAACGACCGAGGTAACGCACTCCGATCATCCGGAGTCGGGCATCCTCGGAATTGATCATTTCCTCGATTACGGAAGGCTTGATGATCTCGTGGGCCGCGTAAATCCCGCTCAACTGGTAGAGAAGGTGGGGATACTGTGGATCCTTCCGGTCCAAAGAAGCGTGCCATGCCTCGGCTGCCTTCAGGACGATTCGGGCGGGAAGATCGAAAAGGCGATGTCTCGCATTGCGCCGAACGAGGCGGTCGGAAGAACGAAGGAGGACGAAGAGGTCCTTTGGCGAGGCCTTGGAAAGGTCGGGATGGATGCTTTTTGGACGGTCCTTGGCCGTGATGCGCCAGACGCGTCCGTGCCTGCGGTCCCTTTCTGGATCACGGTAGCTTGCCTGATAGTGTCCAATGATCGCGTTGTACCAGTCGCAGACGTAGATGGCTCCGTCCGGTCCGATCTTGGTGTTGACGGGACGGAAGTCGCGGCGTGAGGACTGCAGCAGGTCAGGGAGGCGTTCGGAGCGGAAGCCGGAGGCATCATCCAGGACCTTGCGGAGCTCGATGGTATTGGCCATGAATCCGCTCCAGACAATCAGGCCCTGCAGTTCTTCAGGCATGTGGCGTGTGCCGATGAATTCGATTCCAGTGTTGCGGGTAGGGTTGGGAGTCAGGGGCCAATACTTGATGGATTTGTCGGTCGGGATGGACCCGGCAAGGGTGTAGAACCCACCGCTCTGTGCGGCCGAATTGTGGAAGGGCTGGCCCCAGTCATCGTGGGTGACACCCTGACAGTTGAGTCCGGCTGCGGAGAGATTGAAGAAGCCGTCGAGTCGCCCGGTCGTAGGGCGGAAGCGCCAGACGCCTGACTTGCTGAGTCTTGAAATGCCCCAGGGTGTCTCGACGCGGGTGTAGGCATGGTGACCCTGCGTGAACCAGAGGTCTCCGTCTGGTCCGCGCTCAATGTTGTTGATCATCTGGTGTGAGTCGGCTGTCCCGAAGCCTGAAAGCAGGATGGTACGCTCGTCTGCCTTTCCGTCTCCGTCGTTGTCCTTGAGAAAGACGAGTTCGCTGGACTCGGAGACGTAGACGCCGCCATTGCCAAACTCGATGCCCATGGGCATGAACATTTCCTCTGCGAAGCGGTGGAATTTGTCGGCCCGACCGTCGTTGTCGGTGTCCTCGCAGACGAGGATGTAGTCGCCGGGTTTCATTCCGGGTTCGATGTGGGGGTAGGTGGGAATACAGCTGACCCAGAGCCGTCCTTGATCATCCCATCGCATCTGGACCGGCTTCACGAGCCCATCTTCCTCGGAGGCGAAGAGGTTGATCTCGAACCCATCCGCAATTGTGAAGCTGGCGAGTTCGGCCTCGGGGGAGTGGTCGCCGGAAGGGGAAGGTCCAGGCTCGGTGACCTCGGGTTGGCGCACCGGTGCCTTCCTGCCGAGGGCGAGTTGGTGAATGGTTTCGTCCGCCTGATGAATGAGCGGTTTGAAGTCCTCCATCTCGATCTTGAGCGCGGGTTGCCCGCCACCGGGTTGGCCGAAGCGCTGGGTGGTGCGGTCACCATAGGCAAAGGTCCAGTTCATCGGGCGCCA
>CAZKNW010000057.1:0-12942 GCA_964554035.1 uncultured Verrucomicrobiota bacterium | reverse complement strand
CAGCAGGATCAACAACCGATGGAAAAACCGAAGGATTGGCTCACCGGTTTTTGGAGCCTTTTCGTGGTGCAGTTCCAGGGAGCCTTGAGCGACAATGTCTTCAAGTTCCTGGTCATCTTCCTCCTCAGCAACCAGATCCAGGACGAGGGGCAGAAGGACAGCCTGATCACCATCGTACTCGCCACCTTTTCGATTCCCTTCATCCTCTTCTCCATGGGTGCCGGATCCGTCGCCGACCGTTTCTCAAAGAGAAGGATCGTGATGGCCACGAAACTGTTTGAAGTGGTCGTGATGTCCCTGGGTACAGCGGCGCTTGCGGTGGGACATCCCTACTTCCTGATTGGAGTTGTGTTCCTGATGAGTGTTCAGAGCGCCTTCTTCGGTCCAGCCAAGTATGGCCTGCTGCCAGAGATGTTGCCCAATGATAAGCTCTCATGGGGAAATGGCATGCTGGGCCTCGGGACTTTCGTCTCGATCATCACTGGTGGCATTCTTGCAGGGGTGCTTTACCAGAAGCTGGAAGGGAGTGTCTGGCAGGCAGGCTTGATCCTGATCGGGCTTGCGTTGGTGGGGCTTGCCTCAAGTCGCACCATCTCTAGAGTGCCACCGGCCAATCTCAACCGAAGGATCAGTTTCAATGTCTTTACGGAATTCTGGCGGAACTTCGGACTCATCAAAAGCGACCGTGTGTTGCTCCTTGCGATCTGCGGAAGCACCTACTTCTGGTTCATTGGGGCGGTCTTCAGCGAACCGACCATCCTTTCCTATGGTCAGGAGATTCTTCAGTTGAGCGAGACCCGGATAGGATTGCTCAGGGCCTTTCTGGCCTTGGGGATTGGCATCGGAAGTGGGCTGGCAGGTTTCCTCTCCCGGGGCCGTATCGAGCATGGCTTCATCCTCGTTGGGGCAGGGGGATTATCCATCTTTGCCGGTGTGCTTTGCCTGACTGGTCTGACCTTCAACCAGGTCGGTATCGGCCTTGGGTTCCTTGGTGTCGCAGGAGGATTCTTCATCGTTCCCATCAACGCCCTGATCCAATCCATACCGGCCTCCAAGGACAAGGGTTCGGTCATCGCCACCAACAACTGGCTGACTTCAGGCGGTGTCTTTCTCGCGAGTGGCTTCTTCTGGATCCTGAAGGTCGGCCTCGATCTTGAGGCCAATCAGATCTTTCTCGTCGGTTCCATCATGACCGCCGGAGGAGCCATCCTGATCGCCAAGCTCGCCCCAGCGACGGTTGGACGGGTGAAAAGCTGGTTCACGAAAGCCTCGTGATTCCTCTCGCAGAGGCACGGGGAACACAGAGTAAGGAGTCTTCTTGTCCTTCACGCTCTTGATGGTGAATCTTTCTTAAACCAAGAAGAATCGAAGCGTATGAAGATCAGAGATCAGGCTTTGAACCACTTCTTGTCTCCAGAAGCGTGCGAAGGTGGACTTCCATGGGTGTCCCGAGTCCGTCCTCGATCTCCCGGGCAAGGGTGTTGGCAAGTTCCTTGGGTGCCACTTCAGAGGACGTGATGGTGATTTCGAGGATTCGTTTTCCGGCTCGGTTGGTGACCTTGTATTCCTGGAGGTAAATGCCTGGATGATCGGTGAGCACCCTGCGGATCATCCGGGTGTAGGAGGAGGCGGAGTTGTCGGTGGCAAGGGGCTTGATGTTGGAGACGAGGAAGGAACCCAAGGGGATGCACAGCGAGGCCAGCACCACAACGAGCGTCATCCAGGTCCTTAGGGCCCATATGCCGCCGGAGGAATTGGTGGATCGACCTCGGATCCCGGCAATCCAGAAATTGATCGAGGATCCCAGAATGATGGCCACCACGTTGGTCCCAAAGAGCAGGGCGGCGCCTTGGGCATTTCCGGTTTCGCCTAGCGCAATCGAAATGCCGGTGGTGGCGATGGGTGGGACAAGAGCAGCCGCAATCGCCACTCCCGCCAAAGCGGAACTCAATTTGGGTCTCGCCACGCAGTAGGAGGCGGCCACTCCGGAGAGAAAGGCGACACCCATGTCCAAGAGATTGGGACCACCCCGGGATCGCATTTCACTGGTAAGTTCATCGATGGGAGCGATCAGGCCGATGAGCACACCAATGGTGAGGGCAAAGAAGAAGCCCAAGATCACTGCCTTGATGGCGGCACGCATCATCACCTGGTTTCCCTGAACGAGGGCGAGTCCGGAACCGAGCAGGGGAGTCATCAACGGGGCGACGAGCATGGCGCCGATCACCACGGCACCACTGTTGAGGATCAGGCCCAGTGAAGCGATGGCGGTGGAAAGACAGATCAGCGCCATGAAGTCGAAACTCCATCGGCTGTTCACCTGGAGGTTCTCGCAAAGAGCGATTCGATCCTCGCGTTCCAGCTGAGGAATTCGAAGCGAGAGCCACTGCTCCATGGCTTCCCGCATCTGGTGACCGACCGGTGAAGCTTTCTTGAGGATGGCGATGGTCATGTTGCCGGCGCCGGCAAGGAGCTTCTCAGGAACCGCGCCAAAGATTCGGCGACGCAGGTTGCCGGCATGGGTCTGACCGAGTAGGAGCAGGTCGAACCCCTCCTCCGCGACGGACTGGATGGCCTCCTTGACGTTGGAGTTCAGGATGACGCGGGGATGCACGGTGTCGGTGTCCTCGACGCGGGCCAGTTTCATCAGCTTCTCGAGGATCCGTTGACCAATCTCCTTGGAATAGTCATCCGCGTCGGGTTCCACAAAGAGTGGGGTGATCTCACCTGCTTCCAGCTTGGCAATCTTGACTGCCTCCCGCATGGCCTTGGCGGAGTGATCGCCGCCTGATGTGGGAATCAGGATGGTTTTGCACTGCCTGCCATCAGCGTCCCCGGGACGGAGGAGAACCGTGGTACAATGGGTGTGGTCGAAAAGTCTCCGGGCCAGCATGGCATCCGGATTCCGGGTCCTGGCACTTTCGTGCTTCCCGAGGATGAGCAGCGAAGGCTTGATGGCCTTCACCTCGTTCATGATGGCGTGGTAGCGATCATGGTGTTTG
This sequence comes from uncultured Verrucomicrobiota bacterium, assembly GCA_964554035.1. Taxonomy (GTDB): domain Bacteria; phylum Verrucomicrobiota; class Verrucomicrobiia; order Limisphaerales; family CAZKNW01; genus CAZKNW01. The sequence goes on along the minus strand of CAZKNW010000057.1, from coordinate 9,940 downwards.
AGAAATCTGAGACGGATGGCAAATCCCTCCTTGGAACCGAGGGGTGCCTCGCCCATTCCGGTAGGAAGGGGCTCCTTGTTGCAGGTGGAACATTCGGCGAGAACCTGCTGAATTTCATCGATGCCGTCTTCACCTTCCAACCTTTCGTCGGGCCCCAGCTTCTGGATGGATTCCGATTTCCGGGAATGACGGGTGAAGAGGATCTCGAGCACCTCGTCACGGGCCGTGGCAAAGCGGATTCCCCAGCGTGTCATCGCTGCTGCCTTGCCGGGATTGTTGATGACAAGAAGGACAGCCATCTCTCTTGGAACCTGCCAGCAGCAAAGCAGAAAGCAGCGCACGGAGGAAGCCAGATTCAAAGACTCCCACGGAGGCACAGAGGGTCACGGTGAGAATTCCTTCTCCGTGTTCTCGGTGCCTCCGTGAGAGAAAAGTCCTAAGCCAGAAGGTCCTTCACCACGTGACCGTGCACATCGGTCAGGCGGTAATCGCGACCCTGGAAGCGATAGGTGAGCCTTTCATGATCAAAGCCAAGCTGATGAAGAATGGTCGCCTGAAGGTCATGGACATGGACGGGCTTGTCGACGACGGAGAAACCAAGTTCATCTGTCTCTCCATAATCCAGTCCGGCCCTCATGCCTCCACCGGCCATGAACAGGGAGAAGCAGTCGGGATAGTGATCTCGGCCCAGGCGGTCGCCCTTGGAGGTTCTGCCTTCGCGGAAGGGCGTCCGACCGAACTCGCCGCCCCAGATGACGAGTGTGTCCTCCAGCAGACCACGTTGTTTGAGATCACGGATCAGCGCGGTGACCGGCTTGTCGGTGGCAGCCATCTTCCTGGTCAGGCCATCGCGGATGTCATTGTCGGCGCCGGTGCCATGGAAGTCCCAACCCCAGTCGAAGAGCTGCACAAAGCGGACGTCCTGCTCCACAAGACGACGGGCAAGAAGGCAGTTGTTGGCGAAGCTGGAGGCCCCGGGTTCGGCGCCGTAGTCCTCGAGCACCGACTTGGGTTCACGTGAAATATCCATGACCTCCGGCACACTGGCCTGCATCCGATAGGCCAGCTCGTATTGCTGGATTCGGGTGATGGTCTCGCTGTGTCCCAGGGTCTCCGCCTGCTTCTGGTTGATCGCCTGGAGGGCATCAAGGGTCTTGCGACGCATCTCGCGACTCATGCCGTCTGGATTGGAAACAAAGAGAACCGGGTCGCCCTGTGAACGACACTGCACACCTTGGAAAACGGAAGGAGCAAAGCCGCTGCCCCAGCAACCCTGGCCGCCGCTGGGTTGGGTGCCGCTGGAAATGAGAACAACGAAGCCGGGAAGGTTCTGGTTCTCGCTGCCCAGACCGTAGGTGACCCAGGAACCCATGGAAGGACGTCCCTGCCTCGCATGCCCGGTGAAGAGCAGCAGTTCGGCAGGTGCATGGTTGAACTGGTCGGTGTGCATCGAGCGGACGAGACAGATCTCGTCGGCGATCTCCTGGAAGTGGGGCATCGCATCACTCATCCACATTCCGGCTTTGCCGTAGCGGTCAAAGGAGCGGGGTGTGCCCATCAACTTCGGGACGCCCGTGGTGAACGCGAAACGACGACCCTTCAACACCGAATCCGGGCAATCCTGACCATCCCTCTTGACCAGTTCGGGCTTGTAATCGAAGAGGTCCAGATGAGGCGGGGCTCCCGACATGTGAAGGTAAATCACCCTTTTGGCCTTCGCAGTCTTTTGGGGAGGTCTGGGTGCGAGCGGATCAACTGGAGACGGAGCGGCCTTGCCATCGGCGGCCAGGGCATTCATCGCGATGGCGCCGAGGCTGATTTGACCGGTTGTGTTGAGGAATTGGCGCCGGGTCGTGAGTTCGAGCTGGGCTTTCTTGATCGGGTTCATCGGCGCATCAGGAATTCGTCGAGGTTGATGATGACATTGGCGACGGCGGTCCAGGCCGCGAGGTCCGGAATGTCCGCACCTGCAGAGGGTGGAGGCAGGGGATCCGATGCCAGTTTCGCAGCTGCCATAGGATCGGCCTTGTAGGTCTTGAGTGCCTCATCATACAGGGACAGCAGCGTCTTGGATTCGTGATCGCTGGGATCCCGGGAAAGGCAGATCTGAAAGGCATACCGGAGGCGGTTCGATGTGTCGGGCTCCTTCACCTCGGAAACGATCCGGCGGGCGAGAGCCTGGCTGGTCTCGACGTAGACCGGATCGTTGAGTGTCACGAAAGCCTGCAGTGGTGTATTGCTGCGGTTGCGTCGGATCGTGCAGACTTCTCGGTTGGGAGCGTCGAAGGCGAGGAAGCTGGCGTAGGGGGAATTTCGTCGAACCTCGGTGTAGAGGCTTCGACGGTACTGGTCCTCGCCGATGCTGGTGGTCCAGTCGTTGTTGCGGCCGAAGGCGGTCTTCAATCCCAGGTTGGGTGCGCGGGGCCGGACCGAGGGACCGCCCATCTTCTTGCTCAGCAAGCCCGCCACGAACAGGGCCTGATCGCGGATCTGTTCGCCTGTTGGACGGAAGCGCGGTCCGCGGGCGAGCAGCAGGTTTTCAGGATCGCGTTCCTGGAGTTCCTGGCTGCAGGTGGAGTCCTGCCGATAGGCACGGCTCATGACGAACTGTCGGAGCAGGCGCTTGATGTTCCATCCGTTCTGCATGAAATCCACGGCCAGCCAGTCGAGCAGTTCCGGGTGGGTTGGGAGCTCGCCCTGGGACCCAAATTCCTCGGTTGTTCTAACGATCCCGATTCCAAAGATCCGTTCCCAAAAACGATTCACGGTGACCCGCGCGGTAAGGGTGTTGTCGGGACTCACGAGCCAACGGGCAAGGGCAAGGCGATCAGCAGACCGGTCACCTGGCAGGTCATGAAAGGCCTCGGGGACGCCGGGTTCCACCTGCTTGCCCAGGTTCTGCCAGTTGCCGCGAAGCTGGATCTTGGTCACGCGATGTTCCTTTGCGGGAAGTTCGCGCATGATGGGAACGGTGGCTGGCTTGATGGCTTCAAGTTGCTTCTTCAGAGAGGCAAGCTCGCGACGTTCTTCTGCCAGCTCCGGAGCCACGCTTCGAACGTAGAAATCCCGAATCTTCTCCGGTTCATCCTTTGTCCGTGTGGCGGCGGGCTTTGAAAGAATGCCGAGGATCTCTGCCGAAATAGTTGCAAGTTTGCGGATGCCCGGTTCCTGACTGTAGCCGAGGCGAAGTGCACCGAGCGTGTGATTTTTCCACTTGGAAGTGTGCTGAAGGCGGATGACCAGTCGTCCTTTCTCTTTGACGTTGAATCCTGATTCGGCCAGCAGGGTCAGGGTCCGGTTCCTGCCTACGTATCCGGCTACGGCCCATCCCTTGTCGGCGGTGGGTCTTTCGGCGAGGACATCCGCAGGGTTGAAGCCGTTCTGTGTGGCATCGGCGAAGGCGCCGGAGAACCAAACGCCACGTCTGCCGTTGAGCGAGAATTCCTCACGTGATTCCAGGGTCTTCTTTCTTCTTTCGGTCCAGATCACATTTCCCTCGCCATCGAAAAGGCTGATCTCCACATCGTTCATGAAGTTTCCCTGTCCCTTGTCCATACGCTTCCAGAGAACCACGCGGTCGATGACCTGATCCTGTTCAAAGCTAAGTTCCCACCATTGCGGATCCGTACCGCCCCCGGTCACCGACACGGACTTGCCTTTCGCACTGTTGGCATCGGTATTCCCATCGATGGCGCGAGCGGCCACTTCCCCGGTCTGAAAGGTGCTGCTTTGGGAAGCCTTGCCCCGCTTGGCGATGTTGCCCCCATTGCTGAATACCTGAACCTCGGCGAGGCCAAGGAAGTGATACTTCTCGCTCCGAGCCGTGATCCTCAATCGACGTCCCTTGAACTGCTTCACCTCTTCGGGAACGAACTCGGCGGTCAGTTTCGAAAGGACAAAATTGCCACCCGAGTGGCCTGGCCCCTTGTTCGGCAGTTTGTCGTCGGCAAGCGCCTCAAGTCGAAGCGCCTCCAACGGTCCTTCTGTCACGGGAAGCTCAACGGTTACTGTATCCTTGCCTGAATCGGTGTTCGCGATCTCGATACCGTTGCCGGAGATGGTGGTCTCTGCCTTGGAGTAACTGCGGACGGTGAGTGGTACCGGTGTCTCCCAAACATCATGAAGCGGAAGCGACTGTTCCCAGGCTGGCATCCCGGTCAGGACCTGGGGATCAGGCTTGGAGAACCGTTGTTCGAGGTGATCGATGGAAGACTGTAGTCTGGAACGCTGTTCCTCCTGGGCACTTGTGAAGAAATCAACAAGTGGCGATTCATCCTTCCGGTCGGCATCGGCGGTCTGGTTGAGGATGGCGAAGACCTTGAAGTATTCCTCCTGCAGGATGGGATCATACTTGTGGGTGTGGCATTGGGCACAGGCCATGGTGGTGCCCATCCAGACCTCCATGGTGGTGTTGACCCGGTCGACGATGGCGGCGGTGCGGAATTCCTCGTCGCTGGTGCCTCCCTCGTTCTGGGTCATGGTGTTCCGATGAAAGGCGGTCGCGATGATCTGGTCCTTGGTCGGGTTGGGAAGGAGGTCGCCTGCAATCTGCTCCACCGTGAACTGGTCAAAGGGCATGTTCTCGTTCAACGCGTCGATCACCCAGTCCCTGTATCCCCAGATCTCGCGGGGCTGGTCACTTGGGTAGCCGGAGCTGTCGGCATACCGTGCCTGATCGAGCCATGGCCTGGCCCAGTGTTCACCAAAGGCAGGCTTGCTCAGCATCAGGTCGACATAGCGTTCATAGGCGCCGGGCTGATCGTCCTTGAGAAACTGTTCCACTTCGGCCCAAGTCGGCGGCAACCCCGTGAGATCCAATGCGATGCGTCGGGCAAGGGTGTTCTTGTCGGCCCCGGTGGTTGGCTGAAGTCCTTCCTTTTCGAGACGGGCGAGGAGGAAGTGATCGATTTCGTTGATGGGCCAGTCTGCCGTCTTCACAGAGGGCAGGGGCGCCTTGACGGGTGAGGCATAGGACCAGTGAACGGCGTAGTCGGCCCCTTGTTCGATCCATCTCCGGATCAGGGTCAGCTCCTCGGAATTGAGGGGCTCCCCCTTGCCGGGAGGCGGCATGAGATCGTCCTGATCCTGGGTGGAGATCCGACGGAACAGCTCACTGGATTCAGGTTTGCCTGGAGCCAGGGCGGAATAACCACCGAGGTCCTCCATGGCGCCCTCGGGTGTGTCGAGCCGAAGCCCCGCCTTGCGGTCCTCGGAGTCGGGCCCGTGACAGGCAAAGCATCGGTTCGAAAGAAGGGGGCGGATCTGGCTTGTGAAATCGACCTTGTCGTCCGCATTCGCGACGAGTCCAACCATCAACAGGCCGCAAAGGGCGGCTTTCAAGGCTAACTTGCTCTTCCGTATCTTTCGCATAAGCGTTCCCGGGTGACTCGAGAAGGAAACCTTCCGTCGGCCCACCTTTACGTCAAGGCCTGACGCGGGGTGAGAAACGCTGGGAGGTAAGCAGAAATTCAGGATCTGAGAAAGATCCTTCCGGGCATCTGGCGGACGAGGCCCTTCATCTCGAGATTGAGGAGGAGGACCGAAACGGTGGCACTGTTCAGGTCGGTCCTGAGGATGATTTCATCCATGCCCAGCTCTTCAGCCTCAAGGGTGTCGTAGATGCGCTGCTCATTGGCGGACAGGTCGGGAGCGGGGGAGGGTTCGTCTTCCTCAAGAAGACCGGGCAACTCAAGCTGCAGCTCTGCGAGCACGTCATCGGCGCTGTCGATCAAGGCGGCGCCCTTCTTGATCAGGTCGTGACAGCCCTTGCTTCTTGGGGAATCGATTCGCCCCGGCATGGCGAAGACCTGTCGGGAATAGTCGGCCGCCATGTTGGCGGTGATCAAGGCGCCGCTGGAAGCATTGGCCTCGATGACAATGGTGCCAAGGGTCATTCCAGCGACAATGCGATTGCGGATGGGAAAGGACTGGCGGTCTCCCTTGCGGTTGAAGGGAAACTGGGTGACGACGGCGCCGTTTGCCGCGATCTCGGAAAGCAACCTGGCATTCTCGGAAGGCGCTACGAGGTTGATTCCAGTTCCCAGGACGGCGACGGTGCGTCCTCTTGCCTTCAAGGCACCCTGATGGGCTGCGGTATCGATGCCCCGGGCCCCTCCGCTGACAATGGTGATTCCCCTTGCGGACAGGTCATGGGCAATCTTCTTGGCGGACTCGATTCCATACAGCGTGGTCAACCGGGACCCGACCATGGCAATGCCCCTCTGATCCTCCTTTCGCAGTTCGCCCTTCACGTAGAGGACGATGGGTGGATCGTAGATTTCCTTGAGCAGGTCGGGATATTCCCCGTCCTCCTGGGAGATCACATGGCAGCCGAAGTCGGCGATGCGCTTGAGTTCGCCCTTTAGATCGATGCGGCTCTCCCACTGGGCAATGGAATCAGCCGCCTCGGCGCCGATGCCCTTGACGGACATGAGCTTCTCACGGGACGCCCTCAATACCGATGCGGCATCACCAAAATACTCCAACAGCCGCCGGACGCGAATGGGACCGACATGCTCCGCCATGTTGAGTGCGATCAAGGCCTCCTTTGAATTCATAACCTCGAAAAGACGATCGGGAGAATAGTCTGCCTGCGAGGGTGCTTAAAGAAGAAACGCGGGTCAGGAGTTCAATTTGCAAACCCAGCGCGAAGGCGATACCCAGCCCCGCGCTCGAGGACGCTGACGCGTTTTCGGTAGTTCCTTTGCTGATGGGTTCTATTAGGATGGTGGAGTGCGCCGTTGCGTGGCGCTTTTCAACGGATGATCATGAACTCGGGTTTCATGATGATCGACCAAAGCAGGTCCTGGATCGCTTCCGCGTTGGCCTTTTCTCCGATGACTTCGCCTATGATTTCTTGCTCGGTCTTGGTGGGCTTCCGGGCGAGGGCGAATTCGAAAAGGTGTTCAGTGATCTCCTTGACGGAATCCCCCTTGGAGGAAGCAAGGTTCTCGGCACCGGTCTTGAGATAGCCGGTGAGTTCAGGGCTGTTGTAGAGATCGATGGCCTCGAGGGTGCTGATCTCGGAGGGCCTTGAGGAAACGATCTGCTCCCGCATGGGACGACCAAGGCTTCGCATGAGAAAGTCACTCTTCAGGAGAGAGGCACGAACCATGATGTCTACGGAGCTGGCTCCCACGGCAAGATAGACTCGAGCCTGCTTGTCGACCTGTGAGGTCCATGCGCTGAGAGCCTTGATGGTGGTGGCCTTGGCCCACTTGGGTTCGGGCTTGGATGGATCGATCTTCTTGTCCTTCGGGAGTCCGGGTTTCCAGCGCCATGATTCATCCGTGGCGATCGTCAGCTCACTGCCGTCGGCCAGGATGATTCTGGCCTCGAAGAGGGCGCCGGCGGAGTTGGGAGAGTTTCCCGCATTCCTGGCCTTCAGCATCAGGGTGTTCTTGCCCTGCTTGAGGCTGCCCAAAAGGCTGATCACCTTGACCTCGCCCCAGTTGTCACCTTTTGCCAGCTGCTTCCCGTTCAGGTGGAAGGAAAAGCTGTTGTCCACGGTCATGACGGCGGTAGCGTTGGCCACATCGCCTTTGAGCTCGAAAACCTTCTGGAGAAGAATTTCCTCACCTGCGGGAGAGGTGCTGCCCTCCTTCATGGAATCGCCCCAGATCCATTTTGCCTTCAGTTTGGGGCCCAGGCCGGGAGCCACATCCATTCTGCCCCGGATGATGCTGGATTCATGGGTCCGGGGAGCGGAACCCGTCATCTGCCAGACAGCATCCACGAACTGTTCAGCAGTCAGGCGCCTGGCCCTTGGACCGCGATAGGTGTATTCCTTGTCTTCCTGGGTCTCGAGCGCTTCACTGACGGACTGATAAGCTTCGGATGTGGCGATCAGGCGGAGTACGGACTTGAGGTCATGGTTCTTTGCGGAAAGGTGGCTGGCCAGAAAGTCGAGCAGGTCGGCGTTCCAGGGTGGTGTCTGCATGGCGTCGAGCGGATGGACGATGCCCCGTCCCATCAATTGAGCCCAAAGCCGGTTTACGATGGTTCGCGTGGTTCGGCCGTTCTCGGGATGTACCATCAGGTCGGCCAGCTGCCGGAGGCGTTCGGCGGGAGGCAGCTCTGGATCAATCTGTCCGATTTCGGGAAACAGCCATGATGCCTTGGCCGTCTTGCCAATCGGTTTGTCACAACGATGGATCTCCAGGGGTTGCTCGGAGTAGATCGCTGCAAGGCCGTAGGCTTCCTCCAGCTTCCAACGATCGATGAAGCTGTCATGGCAGGAGGCGCACTTCATATTGATGCCAAGGAACGTCTGGGAAATGCTCTGGGCAAACTGGATCTCGACGGTCTGGCCCGCGCTTACCTCACCACGCCACTTGATGCCGTCTATGAATCCTTTGCTGGCTTCCGAGGGCGGTGAAATCAATTCCCGTACGAACTGGGTGAAAGGCTTGTTCTGGACCAGAGCTTCGTAGAGCCATGACGTGACCTGTTTGCGACCACCTGTGATGAATCCGGTGCCGGTGTAATCGTTGCGCAGGAGGTCGTTCCAGAAGCTTAGCCAGTGGTCCGCATAGGCCACGTCATCATTGAGGAGCTGGTCAATCAGCCTGGTGCGTTTGTCTGGAGACGTGTCCGAGATGAAATGCTCCAGCTCTTCCGGTGTGGGCAACAACCCGACGAGGTCCAGGTAGGCCCTGCGGATGAAGGTGTGGTCATCCACGGGTCCGGGGGTCGGAAGACCCTTTTCCTTCAGCCAGTGATCCAGGATCCGGTCAATCGGATTGTTACGGCCCCCGATGATTTCAGGGAGCCTGGGGGTCCTTGGCTTGAGTGGTGGCTCGTACCGGGATTCGTCAAAGCTGAATCCGGCTTCCCATTTCATACCTTCGTTGACCCACTGCTTGAGAACCTTGATGGACTCGGCTGGAACACGAGGCTTGTCCTCAGGGGGCATCTGGTCGTCGGTGTCCTTCGACTGGATGAGGCGAAGGAACTCGGAATTGGCTGCATCGCCCGGAACAGCCATGTCATCTTCGAGAAACAGCTCACGGGTGTTGACGGAAAAGCCACCCTTTGCCTTCTCGCCTCCGTGGCAGGCGACACAATGCTGTTTCAGGATCGGGACAATGGTGTGGGCAAAGTCGATATCGGCTGCCGGGCTGCCAAGGACAAACCTGAAAAGGATGGCTACCGTCAGGGCTGAGCGAAAAGAACGCATAGTTGAAACATGGATGGTTGGATCGGACATCTCATTCATGTGGATGGGGGATGATCCTCAGCGAAAGCGATCTGTCAAACGTCTGTCTCCAGCCTTTACGAACGTGGACGGCTCTGCCACAACCCTGTCCATGTCCCCGACTCGATTCCTCTCAACCGCCTGGAAGCGTCTTTTCCTCGTGTCCCTCTTCGCAGGCATCCTGACTGGCCTTCAAGCCGCATCCGGTCTCCACGTAGGCACGGGTGAAGTCGACATCACCCCCAAGGAATGGCCCCTGCCACTGGTGGGTGGCTGGTCGCCGAAACCGACCGATGAAATTCATGATCCGCTGCACGCCCGGGCATTGGCATTCAAAAATGGCGATGGTCAGGCCGTGATCGTGATCGTCGACAACCTGATGATCGGTCGCGAGACCCATGATGAGATCCGGGCCATCGCGGCGAAAAGGACAGGCTGGAAGCCGAAGGAAATGTTGATCGGCTGCACCCATGCCCACAGTGCTCCACCATCCGGTCCGGCGGATGACGGCCCCCGCGCTGCCTATCACGAACAGCTGAAGCAGGGAATCGCTGAAGCCATTGCGGAAGCGGTCAAGGGACTAAAGCCGGCCAAGGTGGGATTTGGTTCGGCGGATCTTCCGGAAGAGGTCTTCAATCGTCGCTGGTATCTGAAGCAGGGCACCATGCCGCCCAATCCTTTTGGTGGCATGGACACGGTGAAGATGAATCCCTCACGGTCCACCATCGTGCGCCCGGCAGGACC
>CAZKNW010000056.1:0-12990 GCA_964554035.1 uncultured Verrucomicrobiota bacterium | reverse complement strand
AAGGCAAATGGAAGCTCCTGTTGACCTACGATGGCGAGGTGAACCGTTACCAGACCACGCACCCCCGCACCGAGAAGCGCCCACAGCTTTTCGACCTCAAGGCTGATCCCGCCGAACTGAAGAACCTGGCCGGGGAACATCCCGACGTGGTGGCCCGCCTGGCGAAGAAGATCGAGAACTGGTATCCGGTCAAGGAGCGCAAGGTCCTGACGAAGTTCTAGGGGGAGTGACCGCGTTGGCGCAAAGTTACGTCTCCCAGGCCCCTCCCGGGGCCAATGAAATTGGTTGATTCCAAAACCACAGGCGTTGCCTGTGGCTGGATTACCTGCCCACTGCCGTGGGCTTTTGGCCCCAGTCGGGGGCGGGGAGCCTACTTCAGTTCCTTGATCCGCACATTGCGCCAGCGCACCTCGTAGGGACCGCTTCCCTTCTTGATGCTGTGGACCTGCAGGCCGATGAAGCCGGTGGCATCCATGTCATCCTTGAAGTCGGCACATTTGATTCCGTTGACCCAGGACTGGATGTGGTTGCCCTTGGCGCGGATCCTGTAGGTGTTCCACTCGTTGTCCTTGAAGGCCTTGGCGGCTTTCCCCTTCAGCTCATCGTGCCATTTGGTCCAGCGTCCCTCGTCCCAGAAATTTCCTGAGGTTCCTTTTTCCTGGAAGGTGATCTCGCACTGGTAGCCGTAGATCTCTCCCTTTTCACGGATGCGCTTGGGGTTGGAGGGCTGGGGCGTGTCCTTCTCGTAGATGTGGCTGCGGATCTGGATGCCTGAGTTGAGCTTGGGGTCGCATTTCACCTCAAGCTCGAGTTCAAAGTCGCCATAGTCGCGGTCGGTGGAGAGGAAGGTGTTCTTGGAGCCCTCCTCGGTCTTTCCGACGATGGTTCCATCCTCAACCCGGTAGGTGGCGTAGCCGCCCTTGACGGTCCATCCCTTCAGGGTCTTTCCGTCAAAGAGGTCTTTCCAGCCGGACTTTTCACCGGCGGAGGCATTTAGGGAAAGCAGGAGCGCGATGGAGAAAAGGAGGTGTTTCATGGCGCTTTTTTCCAAGACGGGGCGGGGAGGCTCAAGACTTTTTGTGACCAAATACCGTTCGGGCACTATCCGTTTTGATGATCCCCAAGAAATCATTCCTTTCGTTGTGCGCCGTTTCGGCGTGTTTCCTGATCGCTCCGTCCGTCATGGCCGGATCGACCGCCCCCTCCCTCAAGCCAGTTCTGGCAGGCAAGCTTCATGCCTTGGAAGACACCGGATTCTCCGAGTCCAGGCTGGGCCCCAAGTGGCAGGCCGTCAAAGGCGAGTGGAAGATTGAGGGTGGAAAACTGAGCGGCAAGGAGCTGAAGTCCGACAAGCATGCGGCGGTTCTGAACCTCAACATTCCCAACAAGGACCTCGTCATCGAATTCGACTTCACGGTTGAGGCGGGAAAGATGTTCTCCCTCAGCTTCAACAAGAAGCAGGGGCACCTCTGGCGCCTGAAGGCGGATGAGAAGGGTTTTGCCCTGGTGAAGGACAAGGACAAGAAGGATCCCAAGTCGCGCCCTCAGGTCATATCCACAGCCTCTCCGGGACTTGAGGTCGGAAAGACCTATCGCCTGCAGACCGAGTTCAAGGGGGACGAGATCCTGATCCGCTCGGTGGATGGGAGCTTCAAGCTTGGGGGAAGGCATCCTGAATTCAATCAGGCCAAACCCAACATCCGCTTCGTCTTCACGGGGGAATCCCTCGCGATCGACAACCTCAAGGTGTGGGAGCTGAAATAGCTCCTACTCCGAGTCCGCGACGATCACACGGATGTGATCGAGCGTCTCACCTGCGTTGAGCTTCACCGAGATCTTGTGCTGATCCGGGCTGATGAAGACCAGGTCGCTGTCATTGGCCGGAACCTCACCTTCGCCATTCTCGAGTCCGCGTGAGCGGGCAACCCCGAGGCGACGGTTGATTGAACGGCTGGTGACAGACTCGATCCCGAAGTCGGCGTCAGACTGGACCAGTTCATCGATCCCCGTGATCACGCCCAGGATCGGGCGATCGAAGGTGATGCCGCCGCGAAGGGCGCTGGCCTGTTCACGGCTGCCTTCCGGATTCATCTGGATGAGGAAACTCTTCACCCGCGTGCCAGCAGGGATCTGGGTCGACTCGGTGGAGGCTCCAAAGTTCGTGTAGGAACCGGGACCGATGAGATTCGCGGCGATGGGGCGCTCCAGGGTGACACCTGATTTTTCAGGAAAGAGGATGATGAAGCGGTCGTCCTCATAGATGTAGGGATCGATGGGCAGACCGGGACGGAGATACTCAATGGCTCCCCGGGTCGACTGGACACCGGTGTTCATCCGCCATGCGCGGTTGAATGGCTCCGAACGGAAGGGAATGTTGTCGAGTCCACGCGTCCTTGGGGTGGCACGCATGGAAGTACCCTGCCGCAGGACCTTGCCTTCGGATTCCTTGCCTGCCTCGAAGACCTCAACGACGCCGTCGAAGACGGAAACCTCGGTCATCCCCTTGGGATTCACGGAGACACCGAAGGCAGTTCCAAGGTCGACGATTCTCATCATCTTGGTTTCGACGCGGTAGCCCACCTGGTCCTTAGGGACCTTCACCACGATCCGGCCACGTTCCAGTTCGATCAGGCTTTCGGATACGAGGTTGACTTCGGCCGGTCCTTCCATGCTCAGCGTGACACCGTTTGGGGTGTTGAGTCTTACCAGGCCGGACTTGAGCTTCAGCATGCCGGGAGAGAGACGTGCGCCTTCTCCCAGTCCGATGTGTTCCTCGTCCCATTCGGCGTTGCGGCTTTCGGCGATCGTGGCGAGTGCCTTGACGCTGCGTGCCAGGGTGGGTGTGTCGCGAAGGCCGAGTGCGGCCCAGAGGACGACGGAAATCGTCAGCAGGCAGGCCACAACGGCGGCCACCTGGCGGTATTCCCTGAGCGGACGGCGTGCTTTCGTGAAGATGTCCTCGGAGGTTGCCTCCCTCTGGAGGGTGCCTGCGTCGGTTTCCTCATCCAGCCAGAGTGAGGTGACCTTGTCGCTGAGTGCGTGCGTGGGGAGTTCCCGGATCAGCTGCTGCTCCCTGCACATCTCGATGAAGATGCGACGCTTCAGCCCGCTGTTGCGAAGCTGCTCGTTGAGGTCGTCGAGCTCGTTGCGACGGGTGTTGCCGTCCAGGTATTTCAGGACGAGTTCAATGAAGGGCTCCTCCCCCTCTGGAAATTTGAATGGTAGAAAGACCTTGCTCATGCCAGCCCTCCTTTTCTGAGACCCTTGAGTCTTTTCAGGATGCACTCACGGAGTCCAACGTGGAGTCGTGCCAGTGCCTTGTAAATTGTATCCACTTTTCGATTCAACACTTCAGCCACCTCGATACCGCCAAGTCCCTCGATATAGCGGAGATTGATGATCTCCTTGCTGTAGGGGGTCAGCTTGTCGAGACAGGCCTTGAGGGCTGCCACCTTGTCCTCTGAATCGGCCTGCTCTTCCTCAGGCCACTCCTGCTCGATCAGCTCGAGGATGTCCTCGTCGAGAAGAATGGCCTGCTTGTCCTTTCTCCGGATCAGGTCGATGGCGCGATTGCGTGCGACCCGTCGCGCCCAGCGTCGGACATGAGCTTCATCCTTGAACGGTTCCTCGTGCTTCAGTGCCTTGATGCAGACGTCCTGAAAGACATCCTCCGCGGCATGGGAGTCACGAAGAATCGAGCTGATGAAGGCCGTCAGTTCGATGCGCTGTTGGAGAATGAGGCGTGTGACCTCTTCCTGCCCAAGCTGTCCATCTGGCTGCATTTCCGATTCTTCAGGCATATTTCAAGTGGCAGCTACCCACTAGGAACCGAACGACTCAAGGCACCTCCTGTGGACATTAAAGATCAATAAAGGTGACTATGAGGCCCGTAGTCCCGTTGTCAGGCCCTAAATACTCGAAAAATTGGGTCAATTTGAGACAATAACGTTATTGGTGCATCCGGGGCTCCATTCCGCATCTGAGCCGGATCGTGAGCGTGGTTGGGCCGAGATTCTGGCATTGGGACACCGAAGGAGTGGCTTTTTCCAATCCATTGACAACTTGAAGTGGCTTCAAGCACTCTCCCGCGCATGGCGAAATCTGGATTGGGAAGAGGACTTGGCGCTCTCTTGGGCGGACGGAGTCCCGATGCAGCGGCTGCGGAGGCCGTCAGGCATGTTCCTGCCAAGGAGGTCGCCTCGACACCCAAGCGGGAGCAGGTCGCGGATGGCGTCCGCAGGGTGCCTGTGGATCGTCTTTTTCCCTGTCCCTTTCAGCCGCGGAAGGAATTCACCGAAGAGGCCATCGCGGAGCTGGCGGACTCCATCTCAAGACAGGGCCTGATCCAGCCTTTGCTGGTCCGTCCCAAAGGGGTTCGATTTGAGATCATCGCTGGTGAAAGGCGATTCCGAGCCGCGCAAAAGGCCGGTATCAAGGAGCTGCCTGTCGTGGTGCGTGAAGCCGATGACCAGACGGTCCTGGAACTGGCACTGGTGGAGAACCTCCAGAGGCAGGACCTCAATCCGATTGAGGCGGCTCTCGGTTACCAGCAGCTGGTGGAGCAATATCATCTCACTCAGGAGCAGGTGGCCGACCAGGTGGGAAAGAGCCGGGTTTCCATCGCGAATGCGCTTCGCCTCCTCAAGCTGACACCTGAGGCCCAGCTTCATGTGAAGGAGGGACGGCTTTCCGTTGGCCATGCCAAGGTCATCCTCGCCCTCAGGACACCGGAGGAACAGAATCTCGCGGTGGAGAAGATCCTCCGGGACAACCTCAATGTGCGGGAGACCGAGCAGCTCGTGCAAAGCTTTCAGAAACGGACCAAGGGAGACTGGTCCAAGGCGGCCGGATCCATCAAGACGGAGCGTGATGCAAACACCGTCAAGATGGAGGACATGCTCAGGGAGAAGTTTGGCTCCCGGGTGCTGCTGAAGTACAAGAAGGGGAAGGGCGCAGTGCAGATCTCGTTCACCAATGACGAGGAACTCGAGCGCATCCTGCAGGTGGCCGGGATTGATCCTGAGTCGCTCTGAGCATCTTTCATTTCATGGTTTTACCAATCGTCAAATATGGGGATCCGGTGCTCCGGGAACGGGGCGCTCAGATCGAAGAGCTCACTCCGGAAATCGAGAATCTCATCAACGACATGCTGGAAACGATGCGGGATGCCGCGGGCATCGGCCTGGCCGCCCAGCAGATCGGCAAGGCGGTCCAGTTGACCGTGATTGATGTATCCGAAGTGACCGACCGTCCTTCAAGCATGGAGATCGACGGACAGGAGGTGGACCTCGCCGATCACATGCCGATGATCCTCATCAATCCGGAGCTCACCCTTTCCGGGAAGAGGGAGGAAGGGCCCGAGGGTTGTCTCAGCTTTCCTGAGATCTACGAGGAGGTCATTCGTCCGGTGGATGTCGAGGTGAAGGCGTTGAACGGGAAGGGCGAGCCGGTTCACTTCAAGGCAGGTGGGCTCCTTTCACGCTGCATCCAGCACGAGACCGATCATCTCAACGGCATCCTCTTCATTGACCGGATGAGCCGTGAGGCGAAGTTCCACATCAAGGAAGAGGTGGACGAACTTTTCGAAGCCACCCGCAAGGAACTCGGGCTGGCCTGAGCAAAGGGGTGCCTCCGTGAAATTCTCCCGCGTCACGGTCATCGTTCTCGACGGGGTGGGAATCGGTGAAGCCCCGGATTCGGCCGACTACGGAGACCAGGGGAGTCATTCACTTGCCAACACCGCACGTGCCGTTGGAGGTCTTTCCTGTCCCCACTTTGCGTCCATGGGCCTTGGATGCATTGACCCCATTGAAGGAGTTCCCTGTGGAGGGGATGTCGTGGGTGCCTATGGCAAGATGACGCCCGCCTCTCCCGGCAAGGATACGGTCACAGGGCACTGGGAATTGATGGGGGTGCCCCTTCCGGCTCCTTTTCCCACTTATCCGCAGGGCTTTCCCAAAGAGGTGATCGAGTCCTTTGAGAAGGCCATTGGTCGCAGGTCGATTGGCAACAAGGTCTCCTCTGGAACCGTCATTCTTGAGGAACTGGGCGAGGAGCACATCCGAACAGGTTTCCCGATTGTCTACACCTCCGCGGACAGTGTCTTTCAGATCGCTGCCAATGAATCCGTCATCCCTCTCGAGGAGCTCCACGCCATTTGCGAAAAGGCGCGGGCCCTGTTGGTGGGGGAACATGGTGTGGGGCGGGTCATTGCACGGCCTTTCGTTGGCGATAGGAAGGGTGGGTTCACCCGGACGTCAGGGCGTCGGGATTATCCCCGGAATCCTCCGGAACGGACGGTGATGCAGGCGCTGGTGGAGGCGGGCCATTCGGTCTGCACGGTGGGAAAGATTGATGACATCTTTGCCCACCAAGGCATTACTCGCTCCAACCACACTCCCGACAATGCGACCAGTTTCGAGGCCACGCTCGAGTTTCTCAAAACGCATTTCAGCGGGCTGCTCTTCACCAACCTGATCGAGTGCGACATGATTTACGGCCATCGGAATGACCCGAAGGGCTACGCAGGTGCCATCGAGACCATCGACAAGGGACTGCCGAGACTCATGGAGTTGATGTCCGAGAAGGATCTCCTGATCTTCACGGCGGATCACGGTGTGGATCCCACTACCCCTGGAACGGACCACAGCCGGGAGTATGTGCCCTTGCTCGCTTGGACACCGGGCATGAAGCATGGTGTTGACCTGGGAGTCCGTGCCACCCTCTCTGATGTCGCCGCCACCCTTGCCGAGAATTTCGGGCTCGAGGGGCGGTTTCATGGCACGAGTTTCCTTTCAGAGGTGGTTTCCTGAGCAGAGTGCTTTTCAATCCGGCCGGGCACCGGTATTGCAAAGGGCAGGAAGTAGACAATAAGGCATCATGGACACTCCAGACACGGTATTGCTTTTTGACATCGATGGAACACTGACCGACCCACGGGAACCGCTCGTAAGGACGATGAGCGATGCGCTTGGGAACCTTTCAGTTCCCTTTCACGTGGCGGCGGGCAGCAACATGGATCTCGTGGAACCACAGTTTCTCGAGCTGCTTTATGAGCACGGGTTCCGCAAGGATTTCCACGCCTTCGTCAACAATGGGTCCACCCACTATTTCTGCCCCTTTTCGGATTCCTACAAGTTGGAGCTGGTGGAGGCCTTCGATTTCGAGAAGCACCTTGGGACCGACGACTTCAACTGGCTCATGTCCGAACTGGCCGCGGCCATGGAGCTTCCGGAGTTTGCCCTGGGCGAAGGGGTCCAGGTGATGGGGGATCAGGTGAAGAGCCGTGGCTCGATGGTCAATTTCTCACCCAGCGGTCGTCCGGCAGCCGGCGTCCTCAGCGAGGAGGCGCTTGCCAACCGCAAGGCCTTTGTCGCCTTCGACAAGGCCAACCTGTACCGGGCCAAGCTGGTCGATTTCCTGAAGTCCAAGGTGGCGCGGCTCATCGATGAAAAGGATCTCAAGATCATGCTGGGAGGTGAGACCTCCTTTGACATCGTCATTGATGGCCAGGACAAGACCGCCTCGGTTCGCTGGTGCCTGGAGCGAGGCTTCAAGAACATTGTCTTCGTGGGGGACGCCCTGTTTCCGGGAGGAAATGACTCGGTGATCACCGACTGGATCTCCAAATGGTCGGGTGAAGGAACCTGTCCTGTGGAGGCGATTCAGGTGGATGGATGGAAGGATACGCTCTGCAAGCTGGAAGCGCGGGGATGGCTGCCGAAATAGACGGCCGGAAAAAAGATTTAAAGTATTCGGATCAAATGCCGTTACCATAAGTGGTTAAGGCAAGAAGAGACGAAAGGAAAGGCCCGCTCGGAGGAGACTCCGGCGGGCCTTTCCAGCGCCGAACCAAGCAGGAGAGTTTGTTACTCAACATGCGTTGATGACTTGACAGTAGCAGAAGGGTTGCCAGCGACGGATTTGAGACGGAATTCCGTGTCCTTTCTTTCGGGTTGTATTGCAACCATTTGAAATCCAGTTAGTTACATAGTTTATGCGGGCTTTTGGAAATGAGAGTTGGTCCTGAGAAGGTCCGATTATAGGCTTCCGGCTACTTCCTCCAGTAGCCAATGAACATCCTCCCTATCGTTGAACGGGAAATGAGGGTTGCCTCGCGCAGCTGGACGACGCAGTTGTGGAAGATGCTGATCGGGCTCTCCGCGATGGTGGCCACCTGGATGGGATTCGAGGAGACCAAGTACCGCCTGGTGGGGGGAGGCGACGAGATCCTGGTGTTTCTCTCCTTTGCCGCGCTGATCTTCTGCGGCTTTGCGGGTGCCTTTCTGACTGCGGATACCATCAGCTTTGAAAAGCGGGAGGGCACCTTGGGCCTCTTGTTTTTGTCCAACCTGTCAGCACTCGAGATCGTCCTTGGGAAGCTGGCGGCGGGTGCCGTTCGATTCCTTACCTGCCTTCTGGTCGTTCTGCCCTTCATGATGATTCCCCTGCTGAAGGGAGGCGTGACCTGGCCTGAGATCCTTCGCAGCTGGCTGGCTCTCCTGATTGCCTTTTTCTTTTCCGTGTCGCTGGGACTGCTCGTGTCGGTCTTTGTGATCGAGGCAAGGAAGGGCATCATGACGACGGTGGTGATCATTCTGCTCCATGCCTTTCTGCCATTCATCGTCAGGGTCTTTGGAATGGCGACCCGGGCGTGGAATGGAAACGGGAATGAGAACCTCCTCGTGTCGTTCACGCCCATTGGAGGAGCTCTCCTGGGGATCAATGATTTCTACGGCGGAGGGGGCTTTGGCAGGGCGTCCTATTGGATCTACATCGGGTTTCATTCGGTCATGGCTTTGCTCTTCCTTCTGGTGGCCGCATCCACGCTGAACCGAAAATGGAAGAGGACGGGCGCTGATTTTGCCAATACTGCGGCAGGGGAGGACCGGGAAGGGAAGAAGACGTCAAAGAAGATGACAAAGGTCCAACGGGGCATTGGGTTGGAGGAGTCTCCCTATGGGTGGATGATTTTCTCGAGGTATCGGGGAATGACGGTGATCGTCTGGATGCGCCGGTTTCTCATTCTGCTTTTGGTGGTCACCATTGTCCTGTCCTTGCTGGTTTCACGGGACCCGGAGGTCTTCTTCGTGATCGCCATGATTACGGCTGGTGTCCTTCATTTCCTGACCAAGCTGGACATGGAGATGGAAAGTGTCCGGCAGCTGCATGAGGATGCAAAGCAAGGTGGGCTGGAGTTGATCATGTCCACGCCCCTGCCGGACAAGGAGATCCTTGATGGAGCAGTCTGGTCTCTCAGGAAGACGAATGCGCGCTTCCTTCCTTCGCTCCTTGTCGCCAATGGACTTCTCGCCTTTTCAGTGGTCGCATTTGCCAAACAGCTTCACATGCATCGTGGTGACTATGTTCCCTTCATGGTGCTCTTCCTAGGTGGCGTGCTCATGGCCGTTGCTGACTTCAGGACCATCCCCATCATTGCCCTTCATCGGGCGATTCGCTCGAAGTCGTTGGTCGCGGCTAGTTTCACCTCGGCTGCTTTGGTTCACCTCGTTCCCTGGGTTTTCTTTTTCATCGGCTTCGCCATCCTGAGCAACAGCAGGGGCGTTGGTTGGGAGGAAGTGGCTGTCTTTTTTGGTGGATGGAGTGTGGTGTCCATTGCATGGGTGCTCCAAATGGGCTCCCGGGCGAGAAGGATTCTGGAAGACAGGTTTCGCGGATTGGTGGCGGGCGAATAGGAATGCCCCTAAAAAAAGGGCCGCTCCTTTCGGAACGGCCCTTGAGATTGCAAAGCCAGATCAATACTCGGGCTCGAGAGGTGGCCTTGGGCGATGTTTTTTCGCCAGTGCCAGACAGTCATCCAGAGGCAGGATGCCATCGGTGCAGGTCGGGGAGGCCAATGAGGCCGCGGCGGCACAGACCCCAAGGAGCATGGCTTGCTGGTAGTCCCAGTCCTCATGGATTCCATACAGGGTTCCGGCACAGAAGGCATCCCCAGCCCCGGCACTTCCAACGATGTATTTCTTGGGAAGCTTCAGCGAGGTCTGCCAGTAGTCCTTGCCGTCGCGGGTCCGTGCAAAACATCCTTCGGGGAAGTGGATCACGACGATCTCGGAAACGCCCATCTGCAGGAGGGCTCCTGCCGAGTGCTTGACCGAGACGGTATCCAATTCGCCCTTGTCGTTGCGGATCTTGAATCCTGTGACGTTTCCGGCCTCAATCTCGTTGATGATGCAGTAATCGGTATGCTGCAGCGCCGGGCCGACGATTTCCTTGAAACGGTTGCTGTCCTCACTGACAACGTCAATCGAAGTCTTGAGACCTGCCTTCTGAGCTTTGGCCAGGAGTGCGGCAGCCTTGTTGCCGTAATTCCTGTCCGGCTTCTCCAGTCCATCCAGAAGCAGGAGATAGCCGAGATGGAAGATCTTTGCCTTGCTCTTGGCGAAATCGATGTCGCTCCCCTCCCAGAGGGCATTGGCTCCCCTGTTGTGGAAGAAGGTCCTGCGCCCGGTCTTTTCCTCGGTCATGACGTCCGTGTAGGAAGTCGGGGCATCCTTGGAGGAACTCATGTATTTGGTGGAGATGCCGTTTGCCTTGCAGAGCTCGAGGATCTCATTGCCCAGGTCGTCACGCCCCACGATGCCCGCCCCGGTGAGCGGGAACTTGGCGCCCATTCGTGCGAGGTCGATCAGGATGTTGAAGGGGGATCCACCGGTGCCCTTGGACTGGGAACTGATGTTGGCCAGGGACTCGGGCTTGGGCCAGACGTCGATCATCTTGACCTGGTCGATGATCCAGTTGCCGCCGGCAATGAAGCCCTTGCGGTTTACCTTCGGGGTCTTCGGCTTGGTCTTCCGGGTGATGACTTTGCTCTTAACAGGTGCCTTTTTCTTCACGTTCGTGGTCACGATTGACAGAGGTTTCAAAAGATTTTTACTGGAAAAGTCCCCATTTGAAATCATTTTTACCGGTTTTGGAGGGGGAATACCGGATACAAAGCACGAGGGGATTTGCATCTCAGGGGTTTTGGGTATTGTTACCCCCATGCGCCCAACCTAAAAAGGCCCGGCGTTTTCCAACATCAAGATGAGTGGACTGAGCGGACAACTGGATCAATTCCTTCGAAAGCAGCCTGTTTTGGGCGAAGGGGTCTACATCGCCTCGACCGGGGTGGTGATCGGTGACGTCACCCTCGGGAACCACTCCAGCGTCTGGTATAATGCTGTACTGAGGGGGGATATCAATCGAATCGAGGTCGGGCACCATTCCAATATCCAGGACAATGCCGTTCTGCATCTGGCTGACGATTTTCCCTGTATCATCGGTAACTGGGTGACGGTCGGACACAGCGCCGTCGTGCACGCCTGTACCATCGGCGATGAGTGCCTGATCGGGATGGGTGCCACGGTTCTGGACGGCGCGGTGGTGGGTGAGCAGTCGATCATCGGAGCCAACGCGCTTGTCACGCAGGGGAAGGAGATCCCTTCCGGTTCTCTGGTTCTGGGTTCGCCTGCCAAGGTGGTCAAGACGCTCACCGATGAGGAGCGTGCTGGTTTGAAGACCTGGGCCCAGAAGTATGTGGACAACGCCGCCTATTGCCTGGCCAACGACATCCAGGTGGGGGCGCCCTTGAAATCCTGAATTGAATCATCATGAGTAATGCAGTTGCAACTGTTCCGGACGAACAGGGTCATTTCGGGCCCTACGGCGGACGCTATGTTCCCGAGACCCTTTTCTATCCACTCCAGGAGCTGGAACAGGAATACCACAAGGCCCAGCAGGATCCGGAATTCCAGAGGGAGTTGAGCTACTACCTGCGTGAGTTTGTCGGTCGCCCCACGCCGCTCTACTTTGCGGAACGCCTCACCCGTGAGCTTGGAGGCGCAAAGATCTATCTCAAACGAGAGGACCTGCTTCATACCGGTGCCCACAAGATCAACAACGCCATGGGGCAGATCCTCCTGGCCAAGCGCATGGGCAAGACACGCATCATCGCCGAGACCGGTGCCGGCCAGCATGGTGTGGCGACGGCAACGGTCGCTGCGATGTTCGGCCTCGAGTGTGTGATCTACATGGGGGCCGTGGATTGCGAACGCCAGGCTTTGAATGTCTACCGTATGCGCATGCTGGGTGCGGAGGTCCGTCCCGTGGAGGCCGGACAGAAGACGCTGAAGGAAGCGGTCAACGAAGCCATGCGCGACTGGGTCACCAATGTCCGCACGACCCATTACATCCTGGGCACGGCCTATGGTGCCCATCCGTATCCGGTAATGGTCCGCAATTTTCACCGGGTGATTGGTGAGGAGGCACGTCGTCAGATCCTGGAACAGGAAGAGCGTCTGCCCAACCTGCTGATCGCCTGCGTGGGAGGAGGATCGAACGCCATTGGACTTTTCAATCCCTTCCTCGACGATGAGGGGGTGGCCATGTTGGGTGTGGAGGCAGGAGGCGAGGGCATCCTGCCTGAGAAACATGCCGCACGCTTTCAGGGCGGTTCGCTGGGGGTTCTGCAGGGAACCCGTTCCTATATCCTTCAGGATGATGATGGACAGATTCAAATGACACACAGTGTGTCCGCCGGACTCGACTACGCGGCCGTCGGACCGGAGCATGCATGGTTGAAGGATCAGGGTAGGGCGGACTACACCTATGCCACTGACGAACAGGCCTTGGAGGCCTTTCAGAAGCTGGCGCGGCTGGAGGGCATCATTCCCGCGCTCGAAAGTTCCCATGCGGTGGCGGGTGCCATGGTGCGTGCGCCCAAGATGTCCAAGGACGACCTGATCATCGTCAATCTCTCCGGTCGCGGGGACAAGGACGTCGCCCAGGTTGCCGAGAAGATCAAGTTGTAGGAGGGCAGGTGGGAGCCGTAGAACGGTTTCAAAGATTCCCACGCCCCTCCCGGGGCCGATGGAATTGATTGGTAATGAAACCCACAGGCGTTGCCTGTGGCTGGCTTAACTGCACACTACCGTGGGCTTTTGAAGCGATTGGGCCCCAGTCGGGGCCGGGGAGACCGCCCTACGCAAACCA
>CAZKNW010000055.1:6937-13025 GCA_964554035.1 uncultured Verrucomicrobiota bacterium | reverse complement strand
AGCCGGGAAAACGTGCCTTCGAATTCGTGAAGGGACCGATCTTCGCCAACATCGTCCTGGCGGATGAGATCAACCGTACTCCGCCCAAGACGCAGGCCGCCCTGCTGGAGGCCATGCAGGAACACAAGGTGACCGCTTCCGGGAAGACCTTTCCCCTGCCGGAACCCTTCTTTGTGCTCGCAACGCAGAACCCGATCGAGCAGGAAGGCACCTACGCCCTGCCGGAAGCACAGCTCGATCGTTTCATGTTCTTCATCCACGTCGACTATCCATCCTACGAGGAGGAACTCCGGATCGCGGAGGAAACCACAGGCGCGGCCAAGAAGGCATTGTCGAAACTCGTCGACGGTCAACGGGTCATGGACTTCCAGAACCTGGTGCAACGCGTGCCCGTGCCGGAGCACGTCTTTGAATTCGCCACCCGGCTTGTGCGCTCGACCCGGCCCAATTCCGCAGAAGCCAAGGACTGGCTCAAGCGCTGGGTCTCCTGGGGTGCAGGGCCCCGAGCGGTCCAGTATCTCGTCCGTGGAGCACGCGCCCATGCCGTACTGCACGGCGACTACCTGGTCAGCACGGAAGACGTGGAGGCTGTTGCCCAGCCCGTGCTGACGCACCGTATCCTGACCAATTTTCAGGCCCAGAGTGAAGGGATCACCAGTATCGATGTGATCCGGAAGCTGATTGAGGAGACCCACAAGGAGGGAGCGCGTGGCTGACCTCCCGGGACAGCGATGGCTGGACCAGGAAGCCTCTTCACGTCTGGCCAGGCAGACCCTCGTGGCGAGAAGCGCCATGGAGGGAAGCGTCTCTGGACATCACAAGAGTCCGCACAAGGGCTCCAGTGTCGAGTTTGCCGAGTATCGGAACTACGCCCCGGGTGATGACATCCGCCGCCTGGACTGGCGTGTCTTCGCAAGGACCGACCGCTTCTACATGAAGGAGTTCGAGGCAGACACGAACCTTCGCTGCTACCTCGTTGTCGACTGCAGTGCATCCATGGCCTTCACAGGTGAACACGGCCCCCGCATCGACCTGGCCCGGCGCCTCACCGCCCTTCTCGCGAACATCCTCATCCAGCAGGGGGATGCCGTGGGGCTCTCCATCCTTGGAGAAGAGGGACTGGTCGAGGTCCCCGCCAAGCGAAACCCCTCCCATCTCCAGCTCATACTCGAGAAGTTGGAGCATGCAAGACCCGCGCGGGGCACGGTGCTGGCCGAGAAGCTTCACCTTCTCGCTGACCAGATCCGGCGTCGCGCACTGGTGGTCATCATATCCGATTTCTTCTGCGAAGTCCCCGAGCTCATGAGCTGCTTCCAGCATCTCAAGTTCCAGAAGCACGACGTATCGGTCTTCCATCTCCTGGATCCGATGGAGCTGGATTTCCAGTTTGATCGCCCGGTCCGCTTCCAGGACATGGAAACCGGGCACAACATGGTGACCGAACCCAGTCTCATCCGTGAGGAATACCTGAAGCAGCTCCGCGGCTATCTTGATGAGATCAGTCTCGGGTGCCGACAGTTCCACATTGATTACCGGCGTCTCCTGGTCGGGGAAAGCCACGAGCGCGCACTGGCCGATTTCCTCATCGAACGCGCCCAGGCAAGGCAATGACGTTTCTGCAGCCGGACATTCTCTGGGGCCTGCCCCTGATCCTGCTCCCGGTGATCATCCACCTGATCAACCGGCTTCGCCATCGTCCCCAACCCTGGGCGGCCATGCAGTTTCTCCTCGCCGCCAACAGGAGCTCCACCAGCCAGGCCAAGCTGAAGCAGTTTCTCATCCTGCTGCTGCGCACCCTCGCCGTGCTGGCGCTTGTCCTGTTCCTGGGACGCCCCCTTACCGGCGGATGGCTGGGTTGGGCGGTCAACACCTCACCCGAGGCCATCCTGTTGCTCCTCGATCGCTCCGGCAGCATGGAGACCTCGGATGGATCAACGTCCCTGAGGCAAAAGGCCATCGAGATGATGACCGAGGCGGCGGCTCCCTTTTCCGATACCAGCCAGTTTGTCCTGATCGACAGCGCCAGTCTTTCCGCCCAGTCCCTCATCTCGATGGAGAACCTGGAGGAACACCCCTCCGTTTCACCAACCCACACAAGGTCGGATATTCCCTCGATGCTCCAGCAGGCGCTGGACTGGATCGCCGACAACCGTCCAGGAAGCGTCGAGATCTGGATTCCCTCGGACTGGCAGGAGAACAACTGGTCACCCCAGGACGAGCGTTGGCAATCGGTCCGTTCGCAATTCAACGCCCTTCCCCAACCCGTCCGCTTCCGGATCCTGGAGATGCGGTCGCCCGGACGCCCGAATCACAGCCTTGCCCTCGAATCCTCCTTCATCCGTGAAACGGCTGAGGAACGCGAGCTCGTCCTGAAGTTCGACGTCCGCATCGACGGAACACCGCCGACTTCCCTCCCGCTGGAGATCACCCTCGGTGACAACGTGTCCGCCCTTGAGATCGATCCGCCCGGCAATGAGTTTCATTGGGAGCACAGCCTCCCGCTTCCAGAAGGTGTCACAGAGGGCTGGGGCGCCCTTTCCCTGCCCCCGGATGCCAACCCACAGGACAATCAGGCCTGGTTCACCTTCAAGGTTTCCTCTCCGCCCACCGCAGTGGTCGTGGGAGAGACCACGGAGGCCGCACAGATTCTGTCCCTTGCGGCGGCCACACAGACCGGAGGCGAACTGATCCCTGCCAGGATCGTATCCGCCGCCGCGCTGGGCCCCGAGGTCATCAGCGAGGCCACCCTGCTGGTTTGGGCAGCCCCCCTACCGGATCAGCAGGCGGACCTTGTCAGGGATTTCGCAGACAGCGGTGGCGTGGTTGTGTTTTTCCCGACCCTTGAAGAAGCACCAGGAACCTTCGAGTCCTTTGCATGGTCGGGATGGAAGGACGGAGAAGAAGCCGTCACCATCGCAGACTGGAACCATCGGGAAGGGGCCCTCAGGGACGGAGCCTCCGGAGCCTCACTTCCGCTGCAGGAAATCGGGGTCCTGAGGCACAACCCGGTGGTGGGTTCCCTGACACCCCTGGCCACACTCCAGACAGGAGAGACGCTGGTTGGACGAAGACAACTGGGCTCCGGACAGGTTTATTTCTGCACCACCCTTCCCGAATCAAATCATTCCAACCTGGCGGAGGGGACCGTCCTGGTCCCCATGCTGCAGAGACTGTTGGAGACCGGAACCCGCAGATGGCAGCGGAGCACCCAGCTGACCGTGGGCAATCTTTCCATGGCGGATTCCCAAAGGAAATGGACTTCCGTCGCCGCGAAGGGAGGCAGGGACATTGCAACGGAGGCGGGTATCTACGAAAACCAGGGCCGAAGAGTCGCAGCCAACCTCCCCGATTCGGAATCCCGCCCCACGCGCATGGAGCCGGACGCCCTTCTTACCCTGTTTTCGGATCTCGAGGTTTCGATGTTCCAGGAAACCGAAGGCAATTCCAACCTCCAGGGCGAGGCATGGCGCCTGTTTCTCGCCGGCATGCTGGTTTTCCTCATGATTGAGGGACTGCTGATCCTGCCAAATGCGGAACAGAAGCCCATCAAGGATCCCTCAACCAAGGCTGCCGCATGAGCTACTGGACCTTCGGCACCTCAGCCCTGGTGATACTGGCCGGCGTTGCCTGCTGGCTGGTTTCGGCATGGATCTGCCTTGCCAACTGGAGCCGCAGGAAGCGCAGGTCCAGCGCAGTGCTTGAATCCCTCCGGCTGCTGATCGTGACCGGATTGATCTTCACGCTCTTCAAGCCCGAGCACGTAAGACTGATCGAGGAGACGGATCCACCGGCGGTGGTGGTCCTTGCTGATGAATCAGGCAGCATGGAGACACAGGACATCGACCTAGGCACCAATGTCCTGACCCGATCGGCATGGCTCACCAATGAGCTGGCCAAGGACTACTGGAGCCGGCTCAACATCACCGGCGAACTCCACCAACGAGCCTTTTCCGGAACTTCCACCAACGCGGGCACCGACATCCAATCAGCCCTCCAGGACGTCATCGGGCAATATCCCCACCTCAAGGCGGTGGTGCTGCTTTCCGACGGCGACTGGAACCAGGGAAGCCCCCCTGCAGGCGCGGCGCTCACCTATCGGGAAAAAAAGATTCCGGTCTACACCAGCGCCATCGGAAGCGCCCGACCCCTCCCCGACCTTTCCCTCGAACGCATTGATCCTCCCGCCTACGGCCTGGTGGGTGAACAAGTGGCCATTCCCTTCCGGATCCGCAGCACTCTTTCAGAGCCCGTGGATCTACGGGTGGAGCTGAAGTCCAAGGACCGGAGCGAGGGAGAACGCAGCCTGGTGGTTCCCTCGGATTCGGAATTTCAGGATGCGGTGGTCTGGTCACCGGAACAGGCTGGTGACTATGAGCTCACGGTCGAGATCCCGGTCCAACCGGGAGAACGCATCCGTACGAACAACGTCGCCTCCTTCCACATCAACATCCGCTCCGAAATCCTCCGGGTCCTCATCATGGACTCCCAGCCCAGATGGGAGTACCGGTTCCTGAGGAACGCACTGGAGCGCGACCCCGGGGTGGACATGGATTGCATCCTCTTTCATCCCGGCATGGCAAACGGCGAAGGTCCCCACTACCTCCCTGCCTTTCCCGGAACCAAGGAACTGTTGTCCGAGTACGACGTCATCTTCCTAGGAGACGTCCCGATTGGTGCCGGGGGACTTTCCAAGGAGGATGCCGGATTGATTCGCGGCCTGGTCGAGAACCAGTCCAGCGGACTCGTCTTCCTGCCCGGCAACCTGGGCCACCACTTTTCATGGGCCGACTCGCCCCTCGGAGACCTGCTCCCCGTGAGCTTTGACCAGGCAAGGAAGGAAGGGGTGGGCCTGCGCAACGAGTCCCTGCTCGAGCTTTCCTCCATCGGCAGTGAGCACTGGCTGACCCGTTTCGACAGCAACCCCACCCGCAACGCTGCCATCTGGCAGCAACTGCCCGGCTTCTACTGGAGTACCGCCGTCGAGAAGAGCCGCCCCGGATCAAGGGTCCTCGCCGTCCATTCCAACCTGCGCAACGACTGGGGCCGCATGCCGCTTCTCGTGACCCGTCAGGCCGGAAGCGGAAAGGTACTGTTCATGGGAACGGACAGCGCATGGCGTTGGCGCCGTGGTGTGGAGGACAAGTATCACTACCGGTTCTGGAGCCAGGTGGCCCGGTGGATGGCGCATCAGCGCCACATTGCGGGCGACCAGGGAATCCGCCTTTCCTACAGTCCTGAGAATCCTAAGGTGGGAGACACCGTATTCCTTCAGGCGACCGTGCTGGATGCGTCGGGCTATCCGGTGGATCAGGACGAGGTCAATGCCACCATCGCTGCCCCTGGAAGCATGAGCCAGAAGGTCCAGCTCAACTCGCTTTCCAAGGGATGGGGCGTCTACTCGGGAAGTTTCATTCCCGAAACAGGAGGACCACACGAGATCAAGGTCACCGCCCGGGAGGCAGGACGGGAACTCGAGCTGTCGCTCATGGTCAGCCAGCCCGTGATTGAGAAGACAGGCCGCCCGATACGGAGTGACGTATTGGAGGAAGTATCGAGGATCACGCTCGCAGAAAATGTTTCCATGAACGGACTGGAAGCCCTCGTCGACCAGATCCAGCTCCTCCCAGAGCCCGACCCCACCGAACTCCGCTACCGGCTCTGGGCCAGTCCCGCCTGGGGTGGCGTGCTCCTCTTCCTGCTCGCCCTCTACTGGTGCGGACGAAAGCTCGCCGGCCTGATCTGAAGGCCCGGCTTTCTACTCCGTCTTTGCTGGAGCCCGCTCAGGCGTCCTGGCGGCAGGGCTGGCAGCGAAGGAAACCCTCTGGAAGCCTGCCTGCTCCACAAGGCGCAAGGTCTGGGTCACATTTGCAAACGAAGTTGCTGGAGGAGCCTGGATCGTCACCATGCCGAAGGCACCCGAACGCGCCATGCGAACCAGGTGCGCCTGGGCCTGCTGGGGCGGCATGACCTGTCCGCTGCCTGCCAGGATCTGACCCGCCTCATTGAGCCGTATCACCACGGGGCGGCCTCCTCCTTCACGGTCACCGCGGGGTGCTCCTTCGCCATCACGAGGCCCAACCCGCATCCC
>CAZKNW010000055.1:0-6837 GCA_964554035.1 uncultured Verrucomicrobiota bacterium | reverse complement strand
CGCATCCCCTCACCATCACGCGGACCAACGCGAGCTCCCTCGCCATCCCTGGGACCACGCCGCACTCCCTCGCCATCGCGAGGCCCCACACGCATGCCTTCCCCATCACGAGGTCCTCTCCTTACAGCGCCTGCCTCAGGCGAATTCCGTCGACCTGCAGCTGCCTCAGGGGAGACCCTTCTTACACCTTCTCCTTCGCGAGGTCCTCTAGGACGGCCCTCACCATCGCTGAACGCGGATGAGGGCAAGATGAGGACGGCACCCAGGCCAAGGATGGAAAAAAGATTGGGGAGTCTGGATTTCATGGCGATCAGCAGTGTTGAATTTTGAGATTCACCGGCAAACCTACCACTTCTCGCCTTGAGGTCGAGAAATTCATTCCGCCCATGAAGGACGGGGTTGCTTCCGGAACTTGCCTGCGGGTGGTGGATGCCCCAATCTCCAGCTGCCTTTCGGCAAGTCACCCTCATTGCTGCGACCTTGGGAATCTGGAAAAAAATCAAAGCCCTTCTCGGAGGGAAGAAAAATTGGGAAGAGGTCGAATTTTTTGACCCCCGTTGGAAGAAACGGATCGAGGCCATGGCAGCCCATGTTTCTTCAGGACAGTCCGTCCTGGATCTCGGCTGCGGCCAGATGTGGTTGAAGGAGTTCCTTCCCGAGGATTGTCGATACTTCCCATGCGACTACACCCACCGCGGACCAGGCACCATCGTCTGTGACTTCAATCAGAAGGAATTCCCGGATCAAACGGTCGACGTCAGCTTCGTCAGCGGATGCCTCGAATACGTCGTGGACGTCGACTGGTTCCTCGACCGGATCGAGGCGCAAAGCCAACGCTGCGTGATTGCCTACTGCATCATGGCGCCCGACAAGTCCATCGCCCAACGCGAACAGAATGCGTGGAAGAACCACTTGAGCGAGGAGGAGCTGATTACGGCCTTCACCTCCCGGGGGATGCTGCTCAGGGAGCGCGGTGGACAGTTCATGTCGTCCCACCTATTCGTCTTCGAGAAGGAGTCAGGCGAGGATTGACCGGTAGATCCCCTCAAGCCGGGCCAGGTAGTCCTCCAGTTTGTCCGCCTTCTGGAACTGCGCCTTCTCGTGGATGACGATCTCGGAACAGAAGGCGGAATCCTCGAGGCACCGTCCCATCTTCGTCGCAAAATCGTCCGGTGCCTCCAGGTCAAAAAGTCCGGGATGGGTTTTGCCAAGCGTGTTGACGTTCCCCTCAATCCGGCTGGCAATGACGGGAATGCCACAAGCCATGGCCTGAAGCAGGACCATCGGCTGCCCTTCCCAGGTGGAAGGAAACGCGAGCACATCCATGGCCTGCATCCAGGGGTGAAGAGGCCTTTTGTTTCCCGGAAGCTTCACAATGTCCTCAAGCTTCAGTTCACGGATCCGGTCCTCCAGTTCACCCCGCATCGGACCCTCGCCGCAGATGACCCCGTGGAAGGAAACGCCCCTGTCCCGAAGCTTGCCCATCATCTCCAGGGTGGCACCGTGGTTCTTCTGCTTGGCCAGCGAGGCAATGCCACCGATGACGGGACGGTCCAGCGGCAGGCCCAGCTCCTTCTTCAGGGCAACCTTGTCTTCGACAGGTTGAAAGACTCCGGTATCCACACTGTTGGCGAGGTGGAACGCTTTCCCGGGATCCAGGCCGAGCGCCTTCACCGAATCATCCCTCGTCTGCCCTGAAAGCATCAGGTGACATGACGCCAGCCTGGAAAGCATCTTGAGGACGAACCAGCGCTTGCGTCGCCTGGGATTGAAGGTCTTGTGGTGGTGAACGACACAGGGAATACCCGCCAGCCATGCAGCAGGAAGCGCATATTGATGACTGTTGTAGACGTGGGAATGCACCACATCGACAGACTGCTCCTTGAACCAGCGGGCCAGCTTCCGGACACCACCCAGGCTGAAGCGACGGGTCCTCGCAACCTCCATCAAATGAACGGGCAGCCCCGCTGAAACTGCTTCCTCACCCAGCTCACCCAGCTCCCGAAGACAGACGGCTTCAGGCGTCATCCTCTCGTTCGAGGCGCGAAGAAACGACATCACCAGATCCTCAGCACCGCCCACCGGCATGCTGATGAAGACATGCATGATCTTCATTTCGCCACACCCTTGGAGACACCTTCATAGAAGGAATCGGTCACGGAGCGAAACTCATCCCGGCGCTTCATGATTCCCGGAAAATGAGTCTCAGCAGCCTGCTCCATCGCCTGGGGATCGGTGACGAGCTTGAGAAAGCGGTACTGATCTCCTGATGAAAAGGCATCAAACGTCACGGCCTGGGCGCCATAGGTGTCCCGGAAGGAGGAAGTCCTCTTGTCAAAGTGGATCAAGGCAAAGGGAACCCCCCAACCCAAACAGGAGATGGCCATGTGGAGCCGGTAGCACACCGCGAAGTCCGCCTCACGAAAGGCCTCATAATAGGGTTGGGTCTCGTTGCCAAAACAGACGGGGGCCTTCCCGAATTCCCCCATGAAGGATTCCAGGTATTCCAGGTCCTTCTGGTCCTGGGCGATCACCTGCCAGTCGAGTCCCTGTTTTTCGTAGGATCGGAGCAGTTTCCTGAAGGCACCAAACATCGTGCGACCACCAAAGTAGCCCTTGTGCCCCCACTTGGGCAGGAAGCGGATGGGAGGTGCACTGATCACCACCTTGCGAGGTCGGTTGACCTTGAGGGTTTGCCCACCAACGAAGGTGGCCGGACAGGCGGTCATCGTGGACTTCAATCCAAGCCCGCTCAGAAAATCCACCGTCGGCTGGTCTCGGACAGCCACACCAAGGGCCTTCTGATGGGACACGCGGATCTGCTCGATGGATGCCTCCTCAAGGGGTCTTTCCCGATCACCCCGAACCGACCCAACGCCTAGGCCGATGAAGGCCAGCGGCACCTTCAGGGCGTTCAACGAGTCGACGTCCGTCCTGAAGCGCCAGCGCGGACCCTCATACATGTTGCTTCCACCCACCACCACCAATTGGGCTTCCCGGTTGCTCCGCTCCAGGTTCTCACCCAAGAGCCCGACCGGTCCTTCCGCCCTGCTCCCCGGGTCGTTGGCCTTGAATTCAACAATCTGTGCCCCTGGAAAATGCTCCCGTAAACGTGCATGAATCCCATCGCGAACGAACAGGTCGCCCACGTTGGTGGTGAAGGGAACATAATGGTGGATCACTTGAACCATCGGCGGTGAGAGCCTAGCCACTGGGCATGGCGGGGTCAACGAACCTGCCCCGCCCCCTGCACACAAGACCACCCGATTTTGTTTGCCGCATGGGTCCTCGTTTCTGACGATTCCCACCTCGGCCCCACATGCGACGAGCCCAACCTCCAGTTCGACTGCCAAAGAACCCAAGACGCATTCTTGCCATCAAGAACAAGCATCTTGGTGACATCGTCCTGGTCCAACCCGCACTTCATGCCCTCCACCGGCAGTTTCCCGATGCCAAGCTGGATGTGATCGTCTCACCAAGGACCTCGGAACTCCTGGCAGGTCATCCCTGGATCGACAGGGTCTACGAGGTCCCCAAGAACAAGAAGGGAATCGCCAGGCTGTTCGCCGAGCTGGGACTTTTCGGAAGGGTCTTTTCCTCAGGCTACGATCTTGTTGTGGATTTCACCTGGAGTGACCGGGCGATGTGGTATGCGCTCGGGAGCCGCGCCAGGGATCGCTGGGCCATCCAGGTCACCGCCGGGCTTTGGTTCAAGCCATGGGCCTACACCAATTTCGGAGGCAAGCCGGACCGGAGCCAACACCTGATCGAACACGAACAGACCTTTCTCCAGTCGATGGGCATCTCCTATGAGAAGCCGATCTACGATTTTCCGGAAACATCCGAGGAGGAAACCCGCCTCACCCAGTGGCTTGAGGAACGGGAGGTGAACCGCGAACGGCTCGTCGTGGTGCATCCCACATCCCGATGGCTGTTCAAGTGCTGGCACGACGAGCGGGTGGCCCAACTCATCGACTGGCTCGGCGCACAGGGTTGGCATCCGGTGCTGACCTGTGGCCCTGATGGAAATGAGCTTGATCGCGCGAAGGCCATTCAGGGGCTGTTGCAAAACCCGGTTCCAGTCCGCCTTGGCAACCTGTCACTTCGGGAGCTGGCGGCCCTCATCCGGATGTCCCGTTTCTTCTTCGGTATGGATTCGGCCCCCATGCACCTTGCTGCCGCAGTGCACACGCCGTCCGTGGTCCTGTTCGGACCCTCACAGGTTCAGCGGTGGAGACCCTACGGTGAAATCCATCATGTGCTCGCTGGGGATTGCCCGTGCCTGAAGGTCAAGGGGAAGCTCTGTGAAAAGACCGGGGTCATGGATTGTCTTTCCTCCATCTCCCTCGATCAGGTGAAGCAGACCATCGAGAAGAACTTCAAGCTTCCTTGAGGCTTCGAGAAGGCTGAATCAACCGCGGCTCGAATCCACCAGCTTCCTCAAGGCGGAAACCACCCGCCCGGCGGATTCACCATCCGTATGCTGGACGAGTCGCTTCAATAGGTTCTGTCGTTCCTCACGCTTCCTTTCAGGGTGGCTGAGTGCCGTCGCCAGCGCTTCCTCCAGCTGTTCGTCGGTCTTCACCACAAAGGTGGCTCCTTCCTCCAGCACGGGCCGTGCATGGGAGTATTCGTAAAAGCGATCCACCGATTCCCACTTCTCGACCGGCATGCCCGCGTCATAGGCGAGGTTGATGGTGGGAACGTCGAAGCAGGAGGCATCGAGAACCATGGACGACGAGACACTCAGGATCACATCGCTGTTCCTGATCGTCGACGCCCTCTCGTGCTCCTCACCGGGATCCGGGATCCACTTGTGCCCTCCATAGACAGCTCCCTTGCCTCGAGGATACTGGACGGTCAGGTTGGGAAGCCCCTCGAACTCCTTGTAGAGATCAAATTTGTCCTTGGGACTCACACGCACCAGCAGGTGACAAGGAAATGGAAGACGACCCGACTGGACGATGCGATGCAGGATCCGGATGAACTCCTGGTTGCACTTCATGATGGCGCTGTCGCCCGTCGCGAAATGAACGACCTTTTTGTCCGAAGGAATGCCAAGGGACTCGCAGAAGGCCTCCCTGCCCATCAGGCCCTCGGGTTTGAAATAATTCTCAAAGTAGAGCACGCCGGTGACTTCCATACGTTCGGGAGGCACACCATGATACTCATTCATCTCTCGCTTCATCTGGTCGGACCAGACGATGGAGTAATCCGGTTCCACCGTAAGCGGCCCCTTCGAGGTGGGATTGTCCCAACTCGCCACCATCAGCACCAGGGGAATCCCCATCCGCTTGGCTTCGCGAAGACAGTCAAATCCCGCCGGAATCATGTAGGAATAGATCACCGCATCCGGCTTCTCCTCACTCAGCAGATTCGCAAATGCCTCATCCCGCCCGTAACGCGTCCCAAAGCGGATGAGGCGCCTCACGTTGAATCCGAGCGCCAACCACAGCCGCGCCATCATGAGTCGCAACTTCAATGACGCCTCACTCTGATTGGTCTCCGCCACGTTCCACCTCCTTTGTGCAAAGGAACCATCCGGGTGCTCCGCGGTATAGACATCACGGGCCATCGAGTGGACACGCTTGTCCATGAGCTCCGCCTTTTTCTGGTCCACCGCCACGATCTTGAGGCGAGGATGGGTCATCTCGCCCTTCAGCACCTCCACGTCAAAGATACTCGCCAGGATCACCTCCGTGTCCTCCTGTTCGAGGAGTCGAACAAGCAGTGGACTACGGAAGAGATCCCGAAAAAACTGGACGGAATCGACGATAAAAAGGAGCTTCATTCCCGGGCGGTGACGCTACTCAACTGTGTCCTCCGGCAACAAGTAGGAACTTGGGTCCCGTCCCCTTCCCGTCCCGTCATGAACTCCGGCACACGCCTCATCCACGACCTTCACACCCAGCTTCGCAACGCGCTTGGAGGAAAGCCCGCGATGGTCGAGCCTCCTCCTGAGAAGGATCTCATCGATTCCGGCATCATCCAGGAAGCCGGCACGGCCAACCTGCCCAACCCGCTGGAATCCTCCATGCATCGTCACGAACCGGAAACGGTCACCTACAACTGGGACGAGGCACGCTACTACAGGATCAGGAAGGCCTACCTCGTCGGTGACAATGCACAGATCTTCCTGCCCGACGGCAGGTTCTTCATCGGATGCCTGCACCCCCAGCAACACCTCGTGGAAAGGATGAAGATCCGACGCCCGATCCCGATGCTGGCCAAGCGCATCGAGGGTCCCGTCTTTCATCTTTCAGGGCGAAACCACGAGAACGTGGGGCACTTCATGCTCCAGCATCTTCCCCGCCTCATCGCAGCACGAGATCTGCTCAAGGACATCGGGGACTACAGGATCCTCGTGGCACCCGGGCATGCCCGCTGGCAGAGAAGATTGATCGAGGTGCTGGGTTTCGACGGAGAGCGGGTCATCGAAGGCTCGCAGGGAACACTCTTGGTGGAGGACCTGATCCATGTGCCCTTTCTTTACGGTTCCAATGCCCTGTCCTCTCCTGAACTGTGCAGGGCGATCCGGGATCATGCGGCCCGATCGGCACCGGAGGTCGTTCCAGGAAAACCGTTGTTCATCTCGAGATCGGATGCACCGGACAAGCGCCTGGAGAACGAGGAGGAAATCATCAAGGCCGCCGAATCCGTGTTCGGCGAGATCGAGGTCTTCACCTTTCGCGGGAAGACCCTGCCCGACCAGGTCCGGATCTTCCGCAATGCGCCCGTGATCATCGGCCCTATCGGCCAGGGTGTTTGCAACATGATCTTTGTCGAGGGACGCCCATTGATCACGCTGGTTCCGGGTGAAGCCGAGAACCAGACCTA
>CAZKNW010000054.1:0-13133 GCA_964554035.1 uncultured Verrucomicrobiota bacterium | reverse complement strand
GCTGTGGAAGACCCGGGCCAGTTCCGGTTCCGGTACATTCCAGGTCGCGTCCCTGCGGATTCCCCCCTGATCGCCGGTTCCCACCACCTTCTCCGCAACCGCCTTGAAGAAAATCTCCGGGCGGGGGGCCTCATAGACCTTGTCGTAGGCGATGGCGCTGAAGTCGCTTTCCTCCATCCGGGCGGTCTTGCTGCGCATGTAGGTCACGCCGGCAGCCCACACCTCCTGGGCCTCGATGGGGGCGAGGAGGGTGGTTTCCGAAAGTGGATAAGCCTCAGTGGCTCTGGAACCGGCCTCGGATGCCGCGGAAAGGTGGGATTCCGACTCCAGGATGTCGGAAAGCTTGCTGATACCGGCCAGGGTCAGGTCCTTGACCTGGTCTTCTTCAACGAGGCCAACGTGACGCTCGCCCGAGGCGTGCTTGAAAACGCAGATTTTCATGATGTTTGGGAGTTCGTAGAGGTAAAGGGAGGCGAGGGGAATTGCGATTCAAAAAGAAGTTCCCCGGATTTTTGGCATGAGGGGGGCCGGGGAACGTGGTAGTCTGTGTAAACCCTTGACCAACAAAATCCAATCTCTGTAGCAATCGTATTGCCAACTCTTGACATGTTGCTTATTAAACCGCACATGAAACGCCCTTTCCTTGTCGCCGCGCTTGCGGTGTTGGTCTTTTCTGTGTCTGGTTTCGCCGCCACTCCAGACGAGACGTATGTTCAGTATTATCAGGCGATTACGCAGGCTGATTCCCTGATGGAGAAGAAGCAGGAAGCGGCGGCACTGGATCATTATTACGATGCCTTCGAGGGGTTGACGGCGCTCAAGAAGAAGTCCCCGAAGTGGAATCCGGACATCGTCAATTTCCGCTTGGGCTACGTGAAGGACAAGATCAGTGGTCTGGAGTCCAAGTATCCCGAGGTCATGGAGAAGCGGACCGCTGCCGCCGCCGCGTCCAAGGTGCCCAAAAAGCGTGTTCCCAAGCCGGTGGATCCCGAGCTGGAGCGCCTGACCCAGGAAGTCATCAATCTCCGCATCCAGCGTTCCGAGCTGGAGGCCCAGCTTCGTGAAGCCCTTGCTGCCAAGCCGTCCACCATGGATCCTGCCGAACTTAGCCGGGCACAGGAGACCATTGCCTCCCTGAGCACCAAGGTGGCTGATCTTCAGGCGGCCCTTGAGACCGCCAACAGCCAGATGGGCGATGCGATTTCCGTGGAGGAATCCAGGAAGATGAAGAAGGCCCTTGAGGAGGCCAATGATTCCGTCGCGGACACCCAGAAGGAGATGGCTTCCCTGAAAAAGAAGAATGCCTCGCTCATGGAGGAGCTCGCTGAGGGCAAGTCCAAGAGCGGCGTCCTCGCCGGTGAGGTGAAGTCTCTGCAGGACCAGCTCAAGGATCTCAAGAAGGGTAAGGTTGTTCCCGAGGAAAAGTATGAGGCCACCGAGAAGCAACTGACCGAGGCCCGTCGAAGCCTGGAGCGCGCAGAGAAGGAGAATGCCTCGCTGACCAAGCGTGTTGAGTCGCTGGTGAATGATCCGAAAGTGGATGCCCTTGAGTCCGAGAACAAGGCTCTCAAAAAGCAGTTGGACGATGTTTCCGATGCAGCCAAGACCATCGCGAAGCTGCAGAAGGCCAATACCGAACTGACCGCCTCGAACAAGGAGCTTTCCGGTGAGGTCGATGCGTTGTCCTCTTCATTGAAGACGGCCCAAAGTCAGATGAAGAAGGTGGTGACCCAGGCCGAGCTCGACAAGGTGGAGAGCCAGCTTGAGGCGAGCGAGAAGACGGCGAAGTCCCAGTCGAAGGAACTGGCTTCCTTGAGAAAGGACCTGGCTGATTCCGAGAAGAAGACCCAGAGCCTTGAGGCCATGAATGCCTCCCTGGATGCCAAGCTTGAGTCCCTTGATGAGGCGCTCGGCGCTGCCGAGAAGAAGCTTTCAAAGGTGGTGACGAAGGATGACCTTGATGCTGCCAAGAGTGCGTTGGAGAAGGCGGAGGACGCCGTCGATGCCCTGGAGAAGGACAACCGTTCGCTTGCCAGGGAGGTCTCCTCGCTTGAGAAGAAGCTAGAGGCGGCCAGTACGAGCCGGAAAGTTGAAAGTCTTCGTAGCGCGAATGATGAGCTGAAGAAGAGACTGGACGAGGCGCTGGATGCCAAGGCCAAGTTGGAGAAACTGCTGACCGATCCCAACTTCAAGCCCTGATAGGTACCGACATATTTCAGGACGCCCCGGTGGATCTCCGCCGGGGCGTTTTTGTTTTCCGGGGCATTCACGTTCTAAATTGCCTTTTTGCATGGTGACTGGCTTACTTTGCAGCGATGAAACGCGCTCTGCTTGCCACGGTACTTCTATGCATCGGGCTCCACTCGGCCTTCTCGGCCGAACCGCCGGATGAACAGTTTGTCCGCTATTATCAGCTCATTCAGCAGGCCGATCTCCTGTTGGACAAGAATCAGGACGAGGCCGCCTATCGCCAGTATCTGGAGGCACAAAAGGGACTTTCGAAGCTGCAGAACGAACACCCGACCTGGAATTCCAAGGTGGTCCAGTTCCGTCTCGATTACGTGAACCGCAAGCTGGGTCCCCTGAAGAGGAAGTATCCCGACATGTCGACCATCCCGGTTCCCACGGTGGATCCCGCCACCGAGGAGTCCAGGATGAAGGCGCTACGCGAGGAGATCATTCGATTGCGTGCAGAGAATGCCAGGAAGGACCAGAGCCTTCAGGACGCGATGAAGGCCGATGCCGCTGCGAGCTCCAAGGAGGTGAAGTCCCTGCAGGCTGAGAACACCAATCTCAAGACCTCCGTCAGCACCATGAGGCAGCAGATGGAGACCATGGTGGATGCCGCCGTGGTGGAGACCCTGAAAGGTCAGTTGGATGAGGTGAACAAGCAGCTTGAGGCAAAGCCCGATGCCAAGCTTCTTGCTGAGCGGCAGGATTTGATCAAGGCCCTGACCGAGGAGAATGAGTCCCTGAAGAAGAAGGTGGAGGGCCTGACCTCCAAGTCACGGATCGCGGACCTGAGATCCCAGAATTCGGAGCTACAGAGTGAGGTGGTCGACCTGAAGAAGCGCCTCAAGGCCACGAGTGGGCTGGAGGAAAAGAATGAGAAGCTGTCTTCGGACCTTGCCAGGGCGGAGGCCTCGAACAAGGACATGGAGAACCTGTTGAAGGAAGAGCGCAGGATGAACAACCAGCTGACGCGTCAGCTCAAGGGTTCCGAGCAGGGCAAGGTGATTACAGAACTCAACCGGGACAATGAGAGGCTGACCGGTCGGGTGGCCGACCTCGAGATGAGCAACGAGGAACTGGAGGGTTCCCTCAAGACGGCCAGCAGCCAGATCAAGGACCTGGAGAAGCAGCTGGATGAATCCGCTCAGAAGAAGACGATCGCCAAGCTTTCCAAGGAGAACGAATCCCTCAAGGTGCAGCTGGCCAAGCTGCAGGAGGAATCGATTCCATCGCTTGTGGCAGAGAACGCGGGACTCAAGGCCGATGTGGCCAGGCTGGACCGCGACCTGAAGAGGGCGGACAAGATGCTGGACAGCGCGACTGAGGACCTTCGTCGAGACCTGGCATCGAACAACCGGGCCCTTGCGAAGAGGGAACGCGAAGTGGAGGATCTCGAGGAGAAGGCATCGAAGCTGGAGGGTGAGAACAAGGCGCTGATGGATGTGGCACGTCGTGATCAGCGTGCCATGGCTGACATGGTCAGCTCCAAGCAGCTTGCCAGTCTGAAGGAGGAACTCCGGTCGGCACGAGAGGCGCTTGAGGACAAGAAGCCTGTGCAGGATCCCAAGCTGATTGCCGAGCTGGACGAGACCCGCAGCAGGTTGAAGGAACAGACCACGCTGGTCGCGAGCCTGCGGAGCGACAAGGAGGACCTGGAGAAGAAGCTGAATCGGGCCTCGATCAACCGGGCCTCGCCCAGTGAGGTGCGTAGCCTGACCAACAAGCTCAAGAGTGCCGAAGAGGAGAAGACCTCCCTCGAGGTCAAGCTGGCCCGGCTGGAGGACGAGCGCGAGCAACTGGAATCCTCCAACAAGGAACTTGAGAAGCAACTGGCCTCTGCCATGTCCGATGATGCCGTGAAGGACCTCCGCAAGGACCTGGAACGCAGCCGGAAGAATCTCGAGGAGGCCAAGGAGATGAGCCAGGCCCTGGAAAGTGAGAACACGGCCCTGATCGCATCGCTTGAGGGGACCCGCAAGGAGCTCAAGGAAGTGCGTTCCAACAATCCCTACGAGAAGGAGTTGAAGGAGATCGAGAAGGCCCGGAAGGAGTCGGAGAAGGCCAAGACCGCTTCCGAGAAGGCGTTTGACGCCCTTCGCAAGGACATGGCCAAGCTGGAAGGGGATAACACTTCCCTGAAGGAGCGCCTCGATGCGGCCGAGAAGGCACGCAAGGCCGACCAAAAGCGCATCGACCAGCTGGAGACTGACAAGGATGACTTGGAGAAGAAGCTCAGGGAAGCCACCAAGAAGCTGTCCTCCATGGATACGGGCAAGGCCTCCAGGGAAGTGGCCGGAATGGCGGATGAACTGGCGGCTGTGAAGGCCCAGCTGGAGGCGGTCAATGCCAAGAAGCTTCCCTACAGCAAGGAGGAGTTGGCGCTTTTCGACAGCAAGCCGGAGACGGCTGCTGCGGCACCGGCGACCCGGACCCAGTTGAAGAGCACCGAGCTGCCTGATTCGGCCAAGCCCCTGATCGTGGAGGCTCAGCGTGCCTATGCGAGTCGCAAGTATGACCAGGCGGAGTCCAAGTATGAAGAGGCCTTGAGGCAGTCGGAGAACAATGTGTTCGCGCTTGCCAACCTGGCCGCGGCACAGATCGAGCAGGAGAAGCTTCCGGAAGCCGAGAAGCACCTGGAGAGGGCATTGAAGATTGATCCGGAGCATTCACACAGCCTCTTTCAGTATGGCTATCTGAAGTATCGTGACGGGAAGCTCGAGGAGGCTCTCGACTACATGAGCCGGGCCGCCAAGATCGAGCCTGAGAATGCGGATGTTCAGAACTACCTCGGGATCATCCTCAGCGAAATGGGCCAGCGTTCGGCAGCTGAGGCGGCACTCAGGAAGGCCATCCAGCTGGCGCCGGGCAATGCCAGCGCCCACCACAATCTCGCCGTGATCTACGCCACGCAAAAGCCGCCCCTGAGTGAGCTGGCCTACTGGCACTACCAGAAGGCACGCGATGCCGGGCATCCCCGGAATGAGTCCCTCGAGAAGCTGATCAAGGGACGCTGAGCAATGGCACGGTCAACGTGCCGGACGCAGGGGCTGCGGTGACTGGAAGAGCCGCATGACCTCATCCAGTGAGATGAAGCCATCCTCGTTGGTGTCCAACTCGTCAAAGCGGCGCATGCGTGATCCCTCCTCCCGGTTGATCTTCCCGTCGTTGTCCTTGTCCATTTCGCGGAACATCTCCTCGAGCCTGTCTCCTGTCCGATTCATTCCCCGCCGTGGCGGGGCTCCAACCGGATCCGTGGCCACTTCCTTGATTTCCACGTCGGAGATCTTTCCCGCGTGGCCGTCGAGGATGTGCTTCATGAAGACGCTCTCCTGATAGCGCTTCGCCTCGGCCAGTTGAACGACGAGCAGGTCCATGGAAGGAACGATGTAGAGTTTCTGCTTCCCGGCACCGGCTGCCATCACCAGGTCTTCCGGCAGTCCTTGGCCTCTTCCCAACCAGAAGGTAATCCCGTAGCTAGGGTTGGCCTTGGCGGGCGAAAAGCATTCCTTCAAAAGGGTCTCGTCCAGGATGGTCGCTCCATTCCATCTGCCTTGGTTCTGGATGAGGAGTCCGAACTTGGCCCATTCCCTGGCCGTGATGAAGGCGCCTGAAGGCATGTGGGGATTGCCC
Source organism: uncultured Verrucomicrobiota bacterium (assembly GCA_964554035.1). Classification (GTDB taxonomy): domain Bacteria; phylum Verrucomicrobiota; class Verrucomicrobiia; order Limisphaerales; family CAZKNW01; genus CAZKNW01. The sequence continues at coordinate 7,271 of CAZKNW010000054.1, read as the reverse complement.
GCATCGTCCTTTCGCCACGGGCCATGCCTGAGGCCGATCGGCTTGAAGATGCGATCCTCCAGATAGGCGAGTGGACTTTCGTGTTTCCCATCCAGCTTTCTCCTCATCAGCTCGCCAAAGACCATGAAGGCGTTGGGACCGTAGCGGAACTTGTTCCCCGCCTCATCGATGGCCCTTACGCGGATGGCGTCCTCGTAGGAAGGCACAGCTCCGTTGTCGCCCGGTTCGATGCCGCTGTTGAGCTGGAGCAGTTGCCGGATGGTGATCTTGCTGAGGCGTTCATCTTCCTTCCATTCAAGAAGCGTCTTGCTGACGGGTTCGTCGAAGGAAAGCAGACCGTCCATGGCGGCTGCGACCGCCATGGCGCCTGAGAAGGATTTGGTGCCGCTGGCGAGCCGATGGGGTTGGTCCGGCTTGTAGCCATTCAGGTATTTCTCATAGACCAGCTTTCCATCCTCGTAGACCAACATCGCATGGCCGTTCTTCGATTGAAGGTAGGCGGCTGCGGCTGCGTAGCGCTGCTCGGCGGTGGCTTTCCGTTCCTCTGAGATGCCGGTGGATGCGGCGAGAAGGAAGGTGAGGGTCACGAGTCGAAGAAGGAACATGTCTTTGTGGACGCTCGGGAATGCATGGTGGTTACGGTCTGGGAACGAGGTTGCCGGTTTTGAAAGGGGTCGGCATGATATTGCCTCACCATTCGTCCATCGAAGCCATGCGTATTCTATCCATTGCCATCATCCTGTTCCTCGCTGTCGGGCTCCACGCCAGGCCCAATGTTCTCATCATCTACACGGACGACCAGGGTTCCATCGACGCGAATTGCTATGGTGCCAAGGATCTCACGACGCCGACGATCGACAAGCTGGCGAAGACCGGTGTTCGTTTCACCCAGATGCTGGCACCCTCTTCCGTCTGCACACCATCGCGGGCCGGATTGATGACGGGAAGAATCCCCTGGCGGGTCGGGCTGCCCGGGAACGCGGCCACCCGTCGGGGAGGGAGGGGCATGGAGCCCTCGATCTACACGATGGCGGAGTTGTTCAAGGACAATGGATACCGGACGGCCCACATTGGCAAATGGCATCTTGGATACCAGCAGGACACCATGCCCAACGGACAGGGATTTGATTACACCTTTGGTCACATGGGTGGATGCATCGACAATTATTCCCATTTCTACTACTGGGGTGGTCCCAACGAACATGACCTCTGGAAGAACGGGACCGAGGTCTGGGAGGACGGTGTCAATTTCGGAAAGGTGATGATCCGTGAGATGAAGCGGATCCTATCCGAGAAGGACGACAAGCCGGTCTTCATCTACTGGGCGCTGAACTGGCCCCATTACCCTCTTCAGGGCTTTCCCCACTGGCGGGAACACTACAAGGGCCTGTCCGAGCCACGGGCGATGTATGCGGCCTTTGTCTCCAGCATGGATGAGGTGATCGGAGAGGTGCTCGATCATCTGGAGAAGGAAGGACTGAGGGAGGAGACGATCATCGTCTTTCAGTCGGACCACGGGCACTCCGTGGAGGAAAGGACCTTTGGCGGCGGTGGTAATCCGGGACCTTATCGCGGGCACAAGGGCTCCATGTTTGAAGCGGGCCTTCGTGTGCCTTCGATCATCTCGTGGCCTGGACATCTGCCCCAGGGTGCCGTCAGGGATCAGATGGTGACCGGCTGTGACTGGTTTCCGACCCTTGCGGAACTGGCAGGAGCCAAACTCCCCAAGGGCCTGAAGCTGGACGGACGATCCATCACAGGTGTGATCAGGAGCGCCGATGAGAAAACACCCCATCCGGATTTCTTTTGGTCCTTTGCCAACAAGAACAATCGTCCGTGGGCCGTTCGGCAGGGTGACTGGAAGCTTCTTGGCAATCCTCGTGATGACATCAACAAGGGTTCCCTTACCAAGGCGGATAAGCTGTTCCTCGTGAACCTGGAAGAGGATATTTCCGAGACAACCAACCTGGCGGCGAGACATCCGGACAAGGTAAAGGAACTGATGGCCATCCACGATCGCTACGAGGCCTCGATCCAGGCCGATCTGGCAAAGTAGCATCCGCAGATGTCGCGGATGACGCAGATGATCCAGAAAGTCTCCCCCAACCGGGAGATGCAATTGGGGCTCCGACGCGTTCGGCCGGTTACCAAGGACGGTTGTGTGAAACGGCCGAGGAAGACCGCCTGAAGAGGCTGTGTGAAAACGGTAGGGCTCGTCGCTCAGCGCGGGCCTGTGCTACGGACGGGTTACCGATGACGTTGGTGCGCAATCGTACCAAGCTCAGGCGCTCACGGAGTGATCGCCCTACCTGATATGGGCGAGACTTCTTCAGGATTGTGGAGGTGGGCGTCCCGCCTGCCGGTTATTGGGGCGTCCCGCCCCAGGTTTTCACACAGCCTGTAAAGGCGGTCTTGGCGGATGGAATTTCCATTGATCAACGAGAAAGGAGCAGACATTCAGATCTGAGAATCATCCTAACCTTCCCCGGTAAGTATTCGAACAAACTGAGCGAAGAGAGGTCGCCTGCTCCTACTTCTTGAATCTTTGGATGCCTTTGCGGGCGTCTTCGGTATCGAGGCAGTTCACGTAGGCCTCCGTGTCCAGACGATACCCCACTTTGTGGGAAGGCGGTTCATCCGCATGGATGATGCGTTTGGTTTCGCGGAGGGCTTTGGCGGGCATGGCGAGCAACTGTTTCACCAGTTCATCGGTCCGGCTCTTGAGTCTTTGATTCGGGACGGCGTCATTCACCAATCCCCATTCCTGTGCCTCGCGTGCGGTCAGGATTCTTCCCGTGAGACAAAGATCCAAGGTGCGCGCCTTGCCTATCAGTGCCGTGAGCTGGGCCATGCCATAGCCGGGTGGCCAGCCAAGGACGGCCTCGGGCATGCCGAAGCGTGCCGAGTGGGCGGCAATTCGAAAATCGCAGGAGTAGGCCAGGACACATCCGGCCCCCATGGCGGAACCGTTGACCGCGGCAATGGTGATTTGTGGAAGTCTTTCAAAGGCGAGGAACAACTCCGCCTGTCGGTGGCTGATCGCGCGCGCCTTTTCCACACTGAAGCTATCCAGTTCCTTCACGTCGTCCCCCGCGCAAAAGGCTCTCCCTTGGCCATGAAAGACCACCACCCGGAACCCAGGATGACCCGACAACCAGGCCAGCAGGGTTTCCAGTTCGTAGGTGGTCTGCTCACTGATGGCGTTGAGGACGTGCGGACGGTTCAGTGTGACGCGAACCACCTCCTTTTCCACCTCCACCCTGAGGAAATCGAGATGGGGAAGTTCGCCGCTGATGGTGGACTGCCGGTTGGGCAGGGCACTGGCCGGTTCCAGGTTTCGAATGTTGTCGATGATCCGCTTCACCTTCACCACAGCTCGCTGGTGCGTGCCACGGCCGATCAAGGTTTCTCCGTGATAGGCTTCGACATCGAAATCAACCCGGCGACCGTCCACCTTGGTCACCTTGGACACCGCATGGACATCCGCCCCCAGAGGAGCGCCGGCAAGGTGTTCGATGTTCACCTTCACACCGACCGATTCTTCACCCTCCTCGAGGTAAGGACGTAGCGCCTCACGGGATGCACGCTCCATCATCATGATCATGAAGGGCGTGGAAAAGACGGTGGCTTCAGGGTGTCCCTCCAGCGTGATGGTACGCTCTGGGGTGACGGTCCATTGGAGTCGTCCTGTCTGGCCTGGTTGAAGTCCGTTCTTCATCTAGCGTTCCTGTCGGGCCTCGAGAAAGGCCTTGAGTGCGGACGCGGACTTTGCCCCAAAACCCTCCACCTCTGCAATCTGTTCCACCGTCGCCAGTCGCATGCGATGCACTGAACCGAACTTCTTGAGCAGGGCCTTCTTCCGGTTCTCACCGATTCCTTGGAACTCATCCAGCAGGCTTTCCGAGATCTTCTTCAGGCGCAGTTGGGCATTGTAGGTGTTGGCAAAGCGATGGCTTTCGTCGCGCACACGCTGGAGCAGCTTCAGGGCGCCTTGATCATGGGGGATGCGTAGTGGTTCCTTTTCTCCCGGGCGGTAGATCTCTTCGAACTCCTTGGCCAGGCCAATGATGGGAATGTGGGAAAGCCCGAGTTTGGCGAGTTCGCCACAGGCGGCATTGAGCTGGCCCTTGCCGCCGTCGATCAGGATCAGGCTGGGCAGGTGGGGCGGTTCCTTTTTGAGCTTGGACTTGTCCTCTTCAGAAAGTTCCTCGTGCTTCTGGATCTCGGCCTTGAGTCGTGAGTAGCGACGCTTGATGGTCTCCGCCATGCAGGCGAAATCATCCTGCCCGCTGACCGTCTTCATGCGAAATCGGCGGTAGTTGTTCCGGTCGGGCCTGCCGTTACGAAAGCTGACCATGGAAGAAACCTGAAGCGTGCCGCTGATGTTGGAGATGTCGTAGCCCTCGATGCGATAGGGCCCCTTCTCCAGTCCGAGAATCTCCGCCAACTGAGCAAGGTCCTTGTCCGGATCCACGGCGACGGGAAGTGTGTAGGGGACCCGTGTGAAGGTGCGTGTCTTGCTGGTGGTATTCTCGATGTCCTTGATGGCGTCGCGAAGTTGGGCGGCCTTCTCAAAGTCGAGTTTCTCAGCCGCCTTCTTCATTTCATCCTGCATCTCCTCGAGCATCTCACCTGTCTGCCCCTCTAGGAATTCACAGGCTGCTTCCACCTGGGCCAGGTAGCCTTCGCGATCAATGTTCCCGATACAGGGGGCGGTGCAGTTCTTGAGGTGGGCGTAAAGGCAGTGCTTGTAGTCGTGCTCGGTCGGGTTGAGCGGACGACAGCCACGCAGGCTGAACTTCTTTCTCACCCGCTGCATGGTTCGGCGCACCGACCCGGAACTGGCGAATGGTCCGAAGTAGCGTGCGCCGTCATCCTGCTTTAACCGGGTCAGGGTAAAGCGGGGAATGGGATCCTTGAGATTCACCTTCAGGAGCAGGAAGCGCTTGTCATCTCGGAAGCTGACGTTGTAGCGCGGATGGAACTCCTTGATCAGCTTGCCTTCCAAGAGCAGGGCCTCTGCCTCCGACTTCACGATGTGGGTGTCGAGGTCATGGATGGCGTCGACGAGCGCATTGAACTTCATGTCCCAGCCCTGTCGCCGCGATGGATGGAAATACTGGCTGACGCGCTTGCGAAGATCCCGCGCCTTGCCCACATAGATCACTGTGCCAAAGCGGTCCTTCATCAGGTAGACACCGGGCTTGTGCGGCATCGACCTGAGTTTCTTTCGGACCTGTTCGGTGGCGGGCATTGAGCTGACTCAGGATAGCCTCGGAGTGATGATAGATCTATTCCTGCCTTGCTTAGACCACAAAGTCTTCGAGGCGGGGCTCAACATAGTGCCTTATCCGAGAAAAAATCTTGTCGTTGCTGAGGTCCTCCAACTCATCGAAGATCTCCTCCAACTGGTCTTCCAGTTTGTCTTCTTGGTTCTCAAGCTTCGATTGAAGCTTAAACCAAAGCGCTCCTTCCTTGTCCTCCTTCGCTTCATCGTTTCCAGCTTTCGCTGATTTGTAGATCTCGTATTGCCTTTTCGCCTCCTCTTCCAGTTCTGGTAGTCGCTTTCCATACCTACCAGCCTTTCGAATTAGGGCGAGGTGTTCATCGGCTCCGACAGCCTTAAGAGCCTCGGTGATTTCAAGAAGTATAGGTGATGCTCCCGAGAAAACCTCTTTAGAGGGTTTGACAATCGAGACCAAGAGGAGCGTTCTTTGTCCTTCGGTCAGGGACTTCAGAAACAGTCGCATTCGGTCATTCCCTCCCTTAACTGCCTTGCTCCACTCGGGATAAACGTTCTTCAAAAGGGTGTCAGAAAGCTTCACCCCGTCGAGGTTCTTGATCTTGTTGCTTCCTACTCTTAGGTCCTTGGTCCCTGTTTCCTTCACCGTTTTTTGGACGGCGCCCTTTGGTAGGATGAATTCGTCCTTGTTTCGTTTGAAATAGACTTGGCGCCTGGCATCGAGACTTTGAGCATCATCTTCGGACAATTTGTTGAATGGCTCGTCGAAAGTCCTTCAAAGCTCATCATTATTCAGATTTTGGACGGCCTTCTTTCTTTTCGCTGAGTGTTTCAGCAAGGAAGGATCTGGAAAATGTGACGACAGCTTCCTGAGAAGCTTGGCTATCTTTTTCGCACCGATCAGTTCTGCTGATTCGAAGGCTTGTTCGAGAAGCTGTCCGGAATCGAACAGCCAGCCTCTTACTCCATCACCGAGAACATGGGTTTCGAGTTCTTCAAGAATGATGAAGGCCTGTTGTCCCGGAGTCAGTCGGCGAAGGAACTGAGAGATTTTGCTTCGGGGAAGAGAAAGGAACTCATCGTATATCCTCTCAATGGCGATGTTTGGCTGATCTTCCAAAGGGATGTCGGCTACATCGGCGGCAGAGATCCGGTAATCGTATTTCGGGTTCATGTGAGGGTTGTTCTAGATTCACGATCAATGATCGCCTGAATGCGTTCTGTCTCAGGCCTTAGATCCTTTAGCGCCCCAAAATGGATCATCCAATTCTTGGTTTGGCTCGAGGAAGATGGAGGAAGTTGTTCCGATATCGCTCCTTGAACGAAACTATCTACCGACACTCCAGTCTTCGCGGACTCCGCAATGAGGCGATCATAGAGGTCCTTTGGTATTTCGAGTTCCAGCTTCATCGGGTTCTCCAGTTTATTTCAGGAAAACGATTGTTTCAAGCCGAGTCCCTCTGGGATGGGGACATTGTAGTTTCCCGCTTGTGCTTTTGGCGGGATCGGCAATCGTGTCTCCGCGCATGAGCAATGAGTATTACGTTGAGGGGGATGAAAGGGCCGGGAAGGTCCATCGGCTCTTTTCGCGCATCGCCTCCAAATACGATCTGATCAACGACGTCCAGAGTTTTGGGCTTCATCGGCTTTGGAAGAAGAAGGTGATCCGCTTGGCTGCTCCCAGAGAGGATGACGAAGCGGTGGACCTTTGCTGTGGTACCGGGGACATCGCCTTTCTTCTGTCCAGGACCTGTCGCTTGGTCACGGGTCTCGACTTCACGCAGGAGATGCTGGATGGGGCGGAGGAGCGCAATCCCAGTGAGGGAAATGGAAGGACAACCTTTCAGCGGGGGGATGCCCTGAATCTTCCGTTTGAAGACAAGTCGTTCGATATTGTGACCATGGGTTATGGCCTGCGGAATCTGGCGGACCTGGATCGGGGGATTTCTGAGATGATCCGTGTGACCCGGAAGGGAGGTCGAATTGTCGTGCTGGAATTCGGTGTGCCGGACAACGGTCTGTGGCGCTG
>CAZKNW010000053.1:0-13194 GCA_964554035.1 uncultured Verrucomicrobiota bacterium | reverse complement strand
ATTACCAAGAAATGCGACCAGCTCAATTGTCGTGCCAGTGGAACGACAATCTCACCATCAGGGAAGGCCTCAGCAAACTGCATCATCCGTCTCAGATTCTTTGCCTCAAAGCTCTTGCCAAACTGGATCACCAGATCCTCTGCCAACAGAACGACGACCTTCTTGCCGTATTCGGCTCGTTTTCCCTTGAGAACAGCCTCGTTGATCCGCCGACCCACCTGCCAATACGTCATCGTCAGGGCACTGTTGACTGCCACCAAGACCTGAGCGCGGCCTTGCTCGATCAAAGCCTTGAGATCGTCGAGCAGACCGCTGTGCTCCTCGCGGGCGATTTCCTTCTCCTCAGTCATCTCTGCCGGCAGTCTGCTCTGTCCTTGCCTTGAAGCGATAGGTCTCGTTGATCTTTCCTACGAGAAAGCCCAGCATTCGCTTGTCGTCATCCTCTAGATCCGTGACCTCATCCGCCGAATGCTTGGAATGACTGAAAAGGTTGATCATCCGCGCTTCATAGGGGTTTACCCTTCCACCGTCGGCTCTGGGTAGAAGATCGGCCCATTTTTCATACCCTAGAAAGGTGGAAGTCTTCTCCAGGAGGTTTCTCAGGAAATTGTAATGATACTTGCGCACTTGCCCTGTCTCGATGGCATTCTCAAGTTCTCCTTTCAGGTAGAGGTGATAGGCGAAGGGAGAATCGCTCTTCTGATCTTCCAAAGTTCGGCAGCACACCCCATGGCTTTCTTCCCACCGACGAGGATCTGTTGAGGATCATCCGGCAGGGGGTGCTCGGAACCTCCATGCCTCCCTTCAAGCTGCTGCCTGAACGGGACGCCCTCGCCGTGATCCAGTACATGAAGACCTTTTCCCCGGCCTGGCAGGATCCCACCAAGCATGCCGCGCCCGTACCGGTGCCTCCCCTTCCGGAATCCTTCGCCAAACCCGAGTCCCGACTCGAGATGGCCAAGGAGGGACTCCCCCTGTTCCAGGCCACCTGCGCACCCTGCCACGGTGCCACCGGTGATGGAAGCGGGGCCGCCGCCGCCACGCTCGTGGACGTCTGGCAGAATCCGATCAAGCCGATGGACCTGCGCCAGCCCTACATCCGGCGCGGCCGGAACCTCACCGACATCTACAAGGTACTCGTGACCGGAGTGAACGGCACACCGATGCCCAACTTCGGACCGGCCATGACCGACGACCAACGGTGGAAGATCGTGGCCTACGTGGACCACATCCGCCAGGCACACAAGGGACGTGTCGAGCCCCTGCCCGTCGAAACCGCACAACCTGCAACCTCCGCTCCCGCCTCCAATGACAGCTTTGAATAAGACATCCAACGAAGAACTCGTGCACCTGCCCTTGGTCAGGATTCATCTCAGCATCGCCGTGCTTTATTCACTCGTGGTCGTGCTTGCCGGCATGTCCTACGCGATGCAGTTCGTCAACCTCTACCCCTTCCCCGGCGTGGAGCTGCTCTCCCCGGGAAGGATCCGCATGTCACACACCATGGCGGTGGCCTACGGCTGGCTGGCCAACGGCTTCTTCGCCCTCTGCTACTACGTGCTTCCGAAGCTCACCGGATTCCGGGTGTTCTCCACGAAGCTGGGATACATCCTCTTCGGTGCCTACAACACACTGGTCCTGGGCACGGTCGCCATGATCATGCTCGGCTTCGGACAGGGCATTGAGTGGGCGGAAACCCCCAAGGTCCTCGATCCCTTCATCGCGATCAGTGTCGTGGGCATCGTCTTCAACTTCCTCTACCCGGTCTGGAAGGCACGGTCGAAGCCCTACTACGTGACGGTCTGGTACGCCACGGCCGCGCTGGTCTGGACGCCCCTGGTCTATGTGATGGGCAACTTCCTTCCGGAATACTGGCTGCCTGGTTCCGGTGGCGCGGCCATCACCTCCATGTACATCCATGACCTGGTCGGGCTCTTCGTCACGCCCATGGGTGTGGGCATGATCTACTACCTCCTGCCCGTGCTGCTGAAGAAACACATCTACAGTCATGCCCTGTCACTGACGGGCTTCTGGGGACTGGCCTTCTTCTACCCCTTGAACGGCGCACACCACTACCTCCTGAGCCCGATCCCGATGTGGTCGCAGTATGCCGCCATCGTCGCCAGTGTCGGCATCCACGTGGTGGTCTACACGGTGATCTTCAACTACTTCGCTACCATGAAGGGTGAGTACAAGCAGCTTGTGGACAACATCCCGTTGCGCTTCATCGCCGTGGGTGCCATCTGCTACCTGATCACCTGCATCCAGTGCGCCGTCCACGTGACGATGAGTGCCCAGGAGATCATCCACTTCACGGACTGGGTGCCCGGCCATGCCCACCTGGTCCTGTTTGGAACCTTCTCCTTCTGGCTCTTCGCCTGGATGTATTACCTGTGGCCCCGGATCTTCAAGACACGCCTCTACTCCACCAAGCTGGCCGAATGGCATTTCTGGCTGGCAACGATCGGTGTGATCGTGATGTGGGTCGACCTGCTCGCGGCCGGCGTGATGCAGGGCTACATGTGGAAGCAGCTCGCCCCCTTCAACGAGGTGGTCGAGGCCAGCAAGCCCTTCTGGTGGACGCGCATCTTCTCGGGTGTGCCCATCCTGATCAGTGAGTTCCTCTTCGCGCTCAACCTCTACATGACCTGGAAGAACAGGAACGAGGCCAGCGACGAGGAGACACTCAACGCACCCCTTGCCCCCGAACCCACCGGCAGCAACGCCTGACACCTGATACCATGAAAAGCATGGAAAAATTCAACGTCATCTTCCTCGGGGCCGGAGTCGGTCTCCTGTTCATGGCCTTCCTGACACTCGGTGTCGTGCCGGCCGTGATGACCAACTCCGTGAAGCCGGCCGAGGTCTTCCCCGCCGTGGTGCCCGACAACTTCAAGGAATACTACAACTCCACGGAGGAATACCGCGCCGCCCTCTACCAGGGACGCGACATCTACGTGAAGGAGGCCTGCTGGCACTGCCACAGCCAATACGTTCGTCCGGTTGGCAACGAGGCCCTGCGCTACGGCCAGGTCTACACCGTGGACGAGTACCAGAACGACCTCAACATGCCCCAGCTCTTCGGCACCCGACGCGTCGGGCCCGACCTGATCCGCCTTGCGGGCAAGCACGAGAACGACTGGCACTTCGTCCATCTCTACAATCCACGCGACGTCGTCCCCCTCTCCATCATGCCGGGCTATCCCTGGTATTTCAACGAGGACAAGTCACCCAAGGAGGAGGCCGTCGCGCTGGTGGCCTACCTGCAGTGGCTGGGCAGCTGGATCAAGGATGACGCCGACGCCAACATCTACGACACAAGGCAATGAGCACGCCACAAGAACCCGGAGCCGAGATGACGGAAAGAAAGGACTCCATGGATCGCCTGATCCGGAACCTGCTCATCACCTTTGTCGGTTCGATTGTGGTGCTGGCTGCGATCGCCGCCTTTGCCGTGAAGACGGACCGCCTTCACATCTACATGCACTTCACCGGGGTCATCTACCTCGTGCTCTGCACCCTCTTCCTGTGGATCATCGCCAAGGTGTTCGTGCAGGGACACATGGGCAGCTCGCGCGAGATCGAGGCGCCCAAGATGGAGATTTTTGACCTGGAGAACGACCGATGAACCTCACGAGTCTACCCGGCCTGTTTGCCTGCTTCTTCTGCGGCGTTGATTCCAAGGCGCTGATGGTGTTCTTCATCCTGTTCGTGGCCTGCGCCGCGCTCGGGACCATCAGCCTGCTTTTCTACGCCATCAGCAAGGGCGACTTCTCCAACGTGGAGGCCGCGAAATACGATGTCTTCGAAGGCCTGCCCGACAACGAAAAACCCGACCAAGACCAAGCTTGAACATGTCTGAAACCAAGACCAACCCCAACGAAGTGGAACACGAACCTGAGATTGTTCCCGAATCCGGCCATGGCAAGATGCCGCTCTTCCTGCTGTGCATCTGGATTGCGGCCATCAGCTTCTTCATCTACTACTTCTTCAGTTTCGGGTTCGCCGACCTTCAGGATTGGCTGAACAAGTAGTTCCATGACGCCCGAAGTCACAAGGCACTTCCTGCACATGCACGAGGATCTCCCTCCAGGCATCCACACCTACCCGACACTCAAGGGCAAGCGACGCTTTGAGATGTTGCAGGTGGCCAATGTGATGCTGGCGGCCTACGTGGCGATCCACAAGCTGTTCATGCCCGCCTTCGTGGCGCTCATGACCAAGACAGGCACCGTCGCGGATGCCGGCTTCGGGCTCTGGTACCTCTACCACGCGCTGATCTGGTTCCTCATGCTCGAGAAGCAAAGGAACCCCTACAACGCCTACAGCCTGGTCTACATGGCGTGGTTTGCCACCGGCTACCTGCCGCTGACGACCTTCCTGTCCTTCATCCATGATGGGGCATTCTCCGTCACCTGGGGCACGATCAGTGCGGTGCTCTGCTACGGAAGCAGCCTCATCTTCACCATGTTCCTCCTTTATCGCCTGAGGATGCCCACCACGGCCTACCTCTATCACCTGGAGGACCGTATCATACCCAACTGGAGCCTCGCCGTTCCCTGGTTCATCGCCGGACTGGGAGCCAGCCTTGCCGGCCTGAGCCATCTCTGACCCATGTTTGATTTCTACCTCACCATCCTGCACGTCACCCTGGTTTCAGGCATGGTCCTGTTCTCGGTGATCGTGCTCAAGAAGAGCAAGCACAACGACTGATGTTCCGGTGCCTCGTGACATGGCTGTTGCTGCTGGGCGCATGGACGCTCCAGGCACAGATGCCCGACCTCAAGGAAGGAGAGGTCGTCTACGAGAAGTCCTTTGGTGACCGCAGCATCCGGCTCTGGCAGATCCCGGGCACGGCTCGGGAGCACATCCCCATCCGCTTTCTCTTCGAGGAGGTCACCGCCACCTCCAAGGTAATGCCGAAGACAAATGCTGAGCACTCCAGTGATCCGGACACCTGCGTCCTATGTGCCCAAGGCGGTGCTCCGCTTCCTGAGGAACTGACGCAGGCACTGACCGCCTATGACACCTCCCGCATCGCACCGGAACCCGGATCCGAGGCCGCCTACACCTTTCGTCCCGCGACCCATGAACTTCATTTCTGGAGCACCAACCTGCTGGAGATCCGTGAGACCTTCCGGACTGCAGGCAACTACGAACTCAGCCTTTCCTCGGAAGAATTCCCCATGCTCGACCTGCGGATCCCCGAGAAGGTGGAACCCGCACTCTACATCCAGTTCGGCCCTGAGTTCGGTGCCTTCGTGATCGGGTGCGGCATCATCGGCATGGGACTCTTCCTCACGGTGAAATACCTCCATCAACGATCGCGCCAGCAACACCAGATGGCGCCCACCCTCTCCTGACCATGACCGACGAAGCCCGCAACCTCGCCCGCCTCTACTTCACGCTTTTCGCGTTGCTGATCCTCGGTGGCATCGCCATCAAGCGGGACTGGGGACATCCGGAATTCGTGATCTTCTTCCACCTGCCAGGCGCCTTCTTCCTGGTCCTCGGCGGCATATCCATGCGCGCCGGACGCGAAGCCGACTACCAAAGGGAAATCGCCGAATGGCGCGAAAGGGCAGAAGCCCGGCAACAATCTGCGTCCCTCTGCCTGTCCCGCTCCCGCGGTGGCGAAATCTGCGGATGGGTCAACCCGCCGTCTTGGGATCGGGCATCTGCCCCGCAGCCTGACCGGGCGCCTTGGTTGGCGCCGGATCTGACGGTGAATCAGGAGTCTGTTCACTCACACGGTCCGGCAGTTTTCCTTCCTTCATCGCAAGGGTGAACTTGTGAAGGAAGGCGGTGGGTTCCATTTCACCGGTGGGCTCGAGGGCGCCGGTGGTCACGCTGCCCCATTCGTTGAAGGCATTGATGTAGAGAAACAGGGGCTTCTCATGCAGGAGGATGTTGTGGATGTCGTTGAAGCGGCTGAGTGGAAAATCCAGGGTGACCTTCCCTCCCTCGACATGGGGCTTGGTGATCTTCTGCCCGTCGGCCACGAAACGGATGATGCCTACCTCCACCTCATTCAAATAGCAGCTGATGACGGCCTTGAATGGCTTGGTCATGGAGGTGATGTAGAAGACCTTGTAGGCATCAAAGTCCTGACTCACGGGTTCCTGGTTGATGGGGACCATTTGGTTCATAATCTGGGTCAGTATCGTTTTTTTCAGGCGGAAGACTTCAACCAAAGGCTCGCGAAAGCCTCGAGCGGTCGTAGGCGCGACGCTGGGCAGGCGTCATGGATTTGAAATCGGGTTTTCCGCCATCGGTGACGGGCCATTCGGAGGCTGCAGGCGGCGCGGAGGCCTTCTTCTCGGACTTCGCGAGAGGATTGTTCCGGACTTCCACACGGGACTTCTGGACGGCACTGCCGTCATAGCTCATCGCCTGGTCGGTCAGCTGCAGGTCCTGTTCGAGCGGGCGGTTGGGCGTGATCTTCCGTGCCTGCAGGACCCCGTGGTAGGCGCGCACGGCCTCCTCGGGATCAATCCGGCCCTCGACGATCATGCGCAGCATCTCGATGAAGGCCAGCTGGTGCTCGGCATTGTTGATCTTCCGACCGAACAGGGCCACGCGGGCACCGTGCTTCCTGGCATCATGGATGAGGCGAAAGGCATCATAGGTCGTTCCAGCACTGCCACCCAGGACACCCACCACCATGTTGGGATCATACTGGCAGAGCTCCTCCATGTAGCGGGGACCGGAATAGACGATCTTGAGGAAGACAGGACGCCCGGCCTCGGTCACACCGGCCAGGCTGCGGATGATCTGGTCATTGATGAACTCACCCATCTTTTCCTGCGGAATCCCGCTGTCGACATTGGGATTGAAGACCTCCAGGAAATACCGGAAGCGCTTGGCCTCGGCCTCCTCGCGGAAGGCCTTGAACTGGGTCAGAGTATGGTGGTCCAGCTCCAGGTCGTTCACGAAGGTGACGGAATACAAGCCAAGGTTGGCGCCAGGAAACTCCTCCACCCCATCCCGCTCGCACTCCGATTTCCCACACTGGATGTGGTCAATGCTGGCGGAGCGGAAGGGCCTCGCCGCTTCCTTGAGGTAGCTGCCGTGCCGGATCGCCCAGACATCGGTGGCATCATTGGCCCGGGCGGCGGGGGTCATGGGGGAATTCCTGAAGAGGCCCTCCTGGATGGTCAACAGCTCATTGACCGAGGCCGACATCAACATGATGTCCACCAGCTCCTGGTCGACCACCTCGCGGATGATGTCAAGGAACTCGGGAAGGTTGCGATGACCGTATTCCTCTCGGGTCCAGACCTCGGGGGAAAACTGGGCGGCATGGGCGCCTGACCTGGAAAGGTAGTCCCGCTTGCCCGGTGCCTTCACACCAAAGGCCATGTCCGCGTCCTTGGCATCCGCAATGATGAAGGCGTTGGACGATGGGTTGGCCTTGATTTCCTGAATTTTGGCGTCGAGGGATTTCATGTGGGAGGTGGATTCTCCAAGGGACCACCGGCACACTCAAGCACCAATGCCCCTCATCCAACCTGGGTTTCTTCCTTGCCGGAACCGCGAGCCTCAATCCCCTTCTCGGCCTTCTTGAGAAACTCCGTGAGGAGGTGGGACTTCTCGGACTGGATGGCGGTCGTCTCCTCCACCCTGCCGCTCAGGTCGGCAAACTCCTTCTTGAGCTCCGCAAAGTAGGAATCCAACAGGGCCAGACGGCGCGCCAAGACCTTGGCAAGATGAAGACAGGCGGCGGGATTTTCCTCAAACCAGACCCCAGCCCTCTCAATGATGCAGAAGCGGCAGTCGGTCAAGGCCCTCACCGTCGCGTTGTGAAAGGTCTTCAAAAACACGGAAAGCTCACCAAAAACGGCTCCTTTTTCATCCAATTGACAGATCTGCTGCCCATTCTTGATGACCTCCACACGGCCATCCAGGAGAATCCAAAGCTGATTCTTGCGCTCCCCCTGACGCAGAATGTCCTCCCCCTTCTCAAAGGTGGTTTCGTCCAGATTTTTGACAATGTCCAGAATGTGGTTCATCCGCGCAGCCGGGTTTATAAATCAGCATTGCCCCCCCCTGTCAATTCAGCATCCCCCCCAAATAATCGCGTTTGCCGACGGAGAGCCTCATTGATCCAGCACGGGTGCGCTGATATGTTCCCGAGAATGAACCGATCACTCCATCTGCTGCTTCTATCGCTTTTTCTGCTCTGCGGAGTCGCGGCCATGGCCCAGGACGAAGCTCCCGAGCCCAAGGATGAAAAGCAGATCCTTCAGGAAAAACTCGATCAGATCATGGCCGAGGACGACAAGGCGGCCGAGGAGATCGATGGCTGGATCCGCGACCGGTTGCAGGATGACGAGGCCGGAGAGCTCAAGGAACTGACCCTGAACACCAGGATCCGTGGGCGGCTCGACGAGGTCGAGAAACTCTACAAGGACTTCATCCAGAAACACCCCGGCATCGCCAAGGCCCATCTCGCCTATGCCAGCTTTCTCAATGAGCAGGGCCGGCCCGAAGAAGGCCTCGCCCAGCTTGAAAAGGCCAAGGACCTAGACCCCAACGACCCCGCCGTCTGGAACAACCTTGCGAACTTCTATTCCCACAGTGACGAGATGCCCAAGGTCTTTTCCTACCTGGAGAAGGCCATCGAGCTGGATCCCGAGGAGCCGGTCTACCTCCACAACCTGGCCATCCTGGTCTACACGATGCGGAAGGACGCCAAGCTCTACTTCGGCACCGAGGACGAAATGGAAATCTTCAACCGCTCACTGGACCTCTACCGGAAGGCGGTGAAGCTGGACCCGGAGAACTTCGAGCTGGCAGCCGATTATGCCCAGAGCTACTACGGCATCCGGCCGTGGCGGGTCGAGGAGGCGATCAAGGCATGGAACATCTGCCTTGAGATCGCCAAGGAGGAGCCCCAGAAACAGGGCGTCTATATCCATCTGGCGCGCTTCAATGCGGAAGGGAAGAACTTTGCCGAGGCCCGCAAGTGGCTCGACAAGGTGACCCATCCCTTCTTTGCGGAGCTCAAGGCCCAGGTGCTCAAGAGCGTCAAGGGCAAGGAGGAGGACCACCTCCAGTCATTGGGCATCACGAACTGAGCCCGTCGCCCTGACCCGGTAGAAGACCGGAGCCATCAGGGTCTCTGAGAAGGTGAACCGGGACTCCCCGGTATTGGATGTCGAGGCTGTCGTCCAGATGTTGAGGTCGACCGAGCGCTCCACGTAGTAAAGAAGCGCATCATTCGAGACGTCTATGGTCAGGGTCAGCATTTCATCCGCCACCACGGGGGTGGACACCTGGATGTCCGGAGGATCCGCCACCACCAGTTCAAAGACATTGGTCGTCGTGGCCCTCAACTCATCGGTCATCACCACTTCAAGGCTGTTGGTTCCCAGCGAAAAGAGGTTGGTTGCCAGCTGCACCTGATAGGTATCCACATCAACGTTGGTGGTCGTCAGTGTGGAGGCCAGCGCCCCGGCCACATAGAAGTCCACCCGGTTGACGCCGTCCTCATCCGTGCTCTCCACCTCCACCGTGACCGGATCAAAGGGCGTGAACACGGTGTTGGTCAGCGGTGCCTGAAGGGAAACCTTGCCGGACGAGTTCTCCACCACGTGCACCACCCCGGTCATCCCGGCGCTGAACCATCGGTTCTCATCACGGTAGGGATAGTCGCCCACCGCATCAAAGGTGATCTGGCAGATGTCCCCCTTGAAGAGAAACTCACTGCCGCAGAAACCCTCGGTGCCCGTTCCCGAGACCGTCCGGCCATCGCTCCTGCAGAGGAAGTTGACCGTATCTCCCGTCGAAACGGTCAGTTCCTTGGGATTGAAGTCAAAGCTGTTCACCAGCACCTCCCACGTGGCAGCACTCCCTTCAAGCCCTCCCAGGGCCAGGGTCAGCAGCAACACGCAAACTCTCCTCGATGGGTTCATCAGACGGCAGGAGGAAACGACATGGAGCACGGTGCCCGCAAGCCTGAACGCAGGCCTATTCCAACTCCCCCAGTTCGATGACGGCTTCATGGGTGCCGAAGAGGTGCAGATAGAGGTCCGCATGTTCCTCCTTCAGTTCGGCGTCCAGTTCGATGGGAACCTGGCTTGACCTCCGGTATTCGATCAGCTCCACGGAGTGCACGAGGGTCTTGTCCCGACCGTGCATCCGGAGATGGATCGCCTTGCCCTTCTTCATGAGCGTCAACGGAAGGAAGGCCAGCCGGTGGGAATCCGTACTGTCATTGTTCTGGATGTCCATCATCCAGAGCCCCGATTCGGGAACCACCTGCCCCTTCACCTTGGGAGCCACCTTGAGCGCCCAGAGGAAACCAAGGCCAACTTCCTTTCCCTCCTCCAGTTTCGGCATTCCGGCAAGTCCCGAAGCGGGCGCCACCAGCACACCGGTCCCATCCCCGGTCATCAGGTAGGGCTTCTTCCAGTCGGGGGTCATCGCAACGGGCAGGCCTTCCAGTTCTGGAAGACTCCTGCGTATGACTTCGCCCACCTCGACGGCCTTTTCGAGCGGTTGGTGTTCCTGCGCAGCCAGGGAAAGGCCGCACAGCGTGAGAGCTAGGATCTGGATCAGGCGCTGGGACATGGTTGGATCAACGCAACCTTGGGCCATGGATCATTCCAGGGCAACATCGACCTTGAGAACCTCAACCCCTCCACCCCAGGAATGTTCCGCAACCAGGATTCCCTTCAAACGGGAAAGTGACTCGGGCGCATGCTCTTCCATGGGCAGGACCAGATCCACACGGTCGCCATCCATCACCACCACCTGCGGCTTTGAGGAACTCACCTGCCGGTCATCACCAAAGAAATGAATCCTCCCCGTTTGGGGACGCTTTCCATCACCCCTCCAGGCCAACTGCAGGCGAAAGGTCTCGCCCACCTCGGCACAGGTCACCTTCCAGCCTGGCGGCTTCTCCGGCTGTTGTTCACGCACGCGCTCGAGTCGTTGGCTCCACTTCTCATCCGGACTCGCCCTGTCCCTCACAGGAAGGGTCAGGGCCAACTCCCTTGCCTCAGGATAGCACTGGTCCGAACAACACATCCAGGTGGCCAGCCCCTTGAGCGAAACCTCCTGACCTGTCCGAAGGTTCCCGGGCACCTTGAGATCCACCAGCAGGAGGGCCTCGCCCTCATACCCCCAGACATCATAACTCGCCATGCGGGTCACCATGGGCACGGGCCAGCGGATGGGCGAGGCAACGAACCCCTCCGGCAGTTGCCACTTCATCGAAAGCGCCATGCCCAGTGTCCCCGGGTTCTTCCAGTAGGTGTGGTAGCCCAGCAGCATCCTCTGGTGGATTCCCAGCGTGAAGGTCTCCCCCGGAACGAGGGCATCCTGCCCGGGCACGAGGGTCACCTGGATCGGGGAAAAGGCAGGATCCCGTTCCGCGGCGGCAACGCGGAACGCGAGGATCAGCAGGACGAGGGCAAAGGATCTGGGTTTTGTGCGGAGCACCATGAGATGGACGTAAATCAACCCATCACGCATTCAGGCGCAAGTCCAACCTTTGCCCGGCCACGATTGAATTCCGGACAGTCATCCGCTATGAAGGCGGCATGTCCTCATTCCAACGGATTCTGACGGCCGTGCTGTTGATCGGCACCCTGGGCCTCCAGGCAGCCTCCAAGCGCCCCAACATCCTTTTCATCTTCATGGATGACCACTGCACCCAGGCCACCAGCGCCTACGGCAGCAAGCTCATCGACACCCCTGGTCTCGATCGCATCGCCCACGAGGGAATGATGTTCCACAAGGCCTATGTCTGCAATTCCATCTGCGGTCCCAGCAGGGCCGTCATCCAGACGGGGAAATACAACCACATCAATGGCTTCGTCCGGAACGGGAACTATTTCGACGGCAGCCAGCAGACCTTCCCCAAGCTCCTCCAGAAGGCAGGCTACCAGACCGCCATCGTTGGCAAATGGCACCTCGCCTCCACTCCTCAGGGCTTCGACTACTACGATATCCTGCAGGGACAGGGCCCCTACTACAACCCGCCCATGATCACCGCCGGTGAAGACGGAAAGCCCGTCACCAGGAAGCACACCGGCTACACCACCCACATCATCACCGAGAAGGCCCTCGGGTGGCTCAAGGAGCAGAGGGACGACGACAAGCCCTTCATGCTGATGTACCAGCACAAGGCCCCCCACCGCAACTGGCAGCCCGAGCCCAAATACCTCAACTGGCTGGACGACGTGGAGATCCCCTACCCCGAGACCTTCTGGGACGACTACAGCGGTCGCAGCAAGGCTTCCACCTACCAGAAGATGACGGTGGCCGAGACGCTCAACCCGAATGACCTGAAGCTGAATGCACCACGCAACCTGACCCCGGAACAGAAGGCCGCCTGGGATGCCGCCTACGGTCCCAAGAACGAGGCATTCAGGAAGGCCAACCTCCAGGGCAAGGATCTCATCAAGTGGCGCTTCCAGCGCTACGTGAAGGACTACCTCCGCTGCGTGAAGTCGGTCGACGACGACATCGTCAAGGTGCTCAAGTATCTCGATGATGCGGGACTGAGCGAAGACACCGTGGTCATGTATTCCTCAGACCAGGGATGGTATCTCGGGGAACATGGATGGTTCGACAAGCGCTGGATGTATGAGGAGTCGCTGGTCACGCCCCTGATGGTCCGCTGGCCCGGCGTGGTCAAGGCCGGCACCCACAACAGGGACATCGTCTCCAACCTCGATTTCGCAGAGACCTTCCTCGACATCGCCGGCGTCAGCGTCCCCTCCGACATGCAGGGCCACAGCCTGGTCCCCCTGCTCAAGGGCAACACCCCCAAAGATTGGCGACAGTCCTTCTACTACCACTACTACGAGGGACTGAAGGGCGGACACAATGTTCCCCGCCACTATGGCGTGACCACCGGCCGCTACAAGCTGATCAACTTCTATGAAGTCGGAGAGTGGGAGATGTTTGACCTCAAGTCGGACCCCAACGAGATGACCAGCATCTACGGCGACGAGAAGCACAAGGAAGTGCAGGCCCGACTGGAAGAGGAACTCAAACGCCTCCGCAAGGAGTTCAAGGTTCCCGAGGAAGACCCCGCCGGCACACCCAATCCGAACCGGCGCCCACGGAAGAAGGCCTGAGGGAACATCCCTCTTTGAAGTATCCATTGCAGCGCATGGCCAAGACCCGCCTTTCCGAGCGCCTCGCCATGAAGAACCCCTTCTTCGGGTGGTTGTTCAT
>CAZKNW010000052.1:0-13444 GCA_964554035.1 uncultured Verrucomicrobiota bacterium | reverse complement strand
CCCGCAGGGCGAAGAAAGAAAAAATCTCTGTGTTCTCTGTGTCCTCTGTGGTGAATCAAAAGGCCTTCGTCTGGCCGGGCGTGGCGATGGGGTACCAGCCTTCCTTGTCTGGCAGGACGGGTGGTGTGGCATCCTCGCCGAATTCCTTGGGTAGGAGACTCAGTTCGGATCCAAAGGCCTCATCCCAGGTGACGACCTTGCCCGAGTAGGTGGCCATGCGGCCCAGGATGGCGGTCATGGTGCTCTTGGCACCCTGCTCCGCCTCGTTGTATTCCTTGTTCTTCCGGATGGCCTCGAAGAGCGGGTAGTGCTCCAGCTGATGGCCATCCTCACGGTTCTCCAGACGGAGGCGCCAGGCATTGGGTCCGGTGATCTCAAAAAGCTTCCGGTTCTGCACCAGTGAGGCGCGTCCCTTGGTCCCGGTCACGTGCTCGCTCACATCCGCGTCACAACCCCGAATCTGACGGCACTGACTGAAGAGCTTGGCGCCATTGGCATACTCGAACTCCACCATGTGATGGTCGTAGATCTGACCATGCCGAAGCTGTTTGCGCACCTCACGGCCACCCATGCCCTGTGCCCGGACCGGAAAGCTGCCCATGATCCAGTTGATGATGTCGATGTTGTGGATGTGCTGCTCGACGATGTGATCCCCGGACAGCCAGGTGAAGTAATACCAGTTGCGGATCTGGTACATCATTTCCTTTTCGCCCGGTTCACGCTCCTTGCCGTCGCGACTGTTGCCCAGCCAGTAGCAGCGCATGGAGGTGAGCTCTCCGATGGCGCCATCCTGGATGCGCTTGACCGTCTCGATGTAGCTGGGCTGGTGATGGCGCTGCAGTCCCACGCCCACCTTGAGATTCTTCTTCTTGGCCTCCTTGGCCGCTGCCAAGACCATCCGAACACCAGGTGCATCGGCGGCCACCGGCTTCTCAATGAAGGCATGCTTGCCCTGCCGGATCGCCTCCTCAAAGTGGATCGGACGGAAGCCCGGGGGCGTCGCACAGATGACCAGGTCACATTCGGCAATCGCCTGCTTGTAGGAATCAAAGCCCAGAAACTGACGATCCGGCGGCACATCCACCTTGTCGGGCTGCTGCCGACGAAGGACGCTCAAGCTCTTGGCGAGCTGGCTTTCGTCGACATCCGCCATCGCCACGAGCTTCACATTACCCGTGTTCATCGCCTGTGAGGCGGCACCAGATCCACGTCCCCCACAACCCACAAGGGCGATCTTGATCGTGTCATCGCCCGCCGCATGGGCGAAACGTTCGATGGGAAGGGTCGCAGCGGCGGTGGCTATGGCAGTCTTGGCGCCTTTACGGCTTGAAGAGGTGGACGGGGTGCTCATGTCAGTACAATCGTTCTGTGTTCAGGAAAAAACCTGTGAGGGATGATCCGAATATGGGCTGTTGGTGCCTTGGAGGGCAAGAATGGAAACATGGCATCCAGTTGGGCGCCCTACCTTCCGCCACCCAGACTCTTCGACCGCTCCGTCAGAAGAAAAATTACTGCCTCATACTGAACGGTCATGTCCTGTGTCTGCTTTGCAACCATGGCCTTCAAGGGCCTTCCCTTGGCAACTCCCGGCACCGGCAAAACCGCCTGTCCATCCAGCCTCTCCACCCCGGCACGCTCGGCTTGAAACACGGACAACATCTCGTTCTTTCCAGGAATCAGCGGAACCAAAGTCTCCAACGCTCCCCGAAGCTCCTCTCCGCTGTAGCTGGCCAGGTTCTTGGTCAGCAACTCCAGCCTCTCCGATTGGATGATCAATCCGCTGTTCCACATGTGCCAGCCTCCACCCTTCTGGATAAGCCGCCCAAACCGGATCCCGTTGAGGATACCATCCATCCCGCTGCCCTCATTGGCGCCATCCAGCAGCAGTAGATCAGAAAACAGGCGGGCGTGCGCTGGCATCAACAATCCACTGACCGCCACCTCCTTGCTCATCCCTTCATGCAGCAGGTCCAAGGTCTCCCTGTTCTGGTCCACCCATGTCTTCTGCTGCCCGACTGTCCAATGGCTGACTCCTGAAGCCCACGATGGCTCAGGATAAACCACATGATTGGTCGCCTCCAGAAAGTCGTCAAAGCCGTTGGGAACCGGAAGTGGCGGCATGACCGGCGCTCCACCCAGACCCGTAAGCAGCTTAACAGAAAAAACGAGAGCCGGAATCCCGATCACAAGGACAAGGAGCCTTTGCCACAGTGGACGTTTGGGATTCTCAGTTTGGGCTTCGGTTTCCATTGATCAGCAACGCTCTCTGCAATCAGCGGGAAGGTGAAGGAGAAACTGCTTCGGGACTTGCCTTAGCCTTGATAACGGCAAGGTGGCTTTCGAGCATTTTGATTACTTCGCGGCATTGGGCGTTCTTTTTCGAACCGATCTCGACCAACGGCTTTCGCAAAGATCCAGAATAGGTGAAGGATCTCTGATTCCACCGGAAGGAAATATCATCAATCAGGTTCCATTCCTCTGATTCGTAGATTACGCAGGAAACCCTAACAATTTCATCGATATCATTCTCCTCACTCTCGAACGCCATGAGGAATTCAATCAGTTCCTGAAGTCCCTTCGGCTCAAACTCTTCGATCCGATCAACCACCGAATTAAGAATCATTTCCTCCATAGCAATTCCCCTGAGAAACTGGACTGCGTCACCTCCAGTCCGCATAGATCTCGAGTATCGCAAGGCCTGGATATGGCCTTCCTGAAGCGAGAACTGATCCTCCAACTCAGCCCTGACAACGAACAGTTTCCAAGAGGTGGACCAGAAGATGAAGGAGATGTAATTCATCTCGGGTTCCAAATCGTGAATCTGCCCTACCTCTTTGGACAAACCAGCTTCGATCAACCTCAGAGCCTCCCGATTCGCCTCAAGGAAATCCTTCTTGTTCTGCTCGGTCCATTCCGTTTCAGAAAACATTGGCGGGACTATCGAATCATCATAAATCTCCGCTGCCTTCAGGAAATCTTCATAGCCATTGGGAGAAGGAAGTGTCGGCAGCTTTCCCTTGGGACGGGAGAGCATCAGACTACCAAGCAGCAGCACGATCAGCAGACCTCCAGCGATCCAGAGGTTTCTTCTCTTCAGGAATGCCCCTTTGGCAGCGGGCATCGCGGTCTTACTCCGGCAGTTCCTGTCCCTTGGTTTCGGGCCCCATCAGGGCGACGACCACGCCGAGGATGTAGATGGGCACCATGTAGAGGGCGGTCTGTTCAGAAGACCAGCCGAGCTTCGCCACCACGAGCAGATAAACGGCCGAGCCGATACGGCCCATGTTGAAGCAGAAGCCGGTACCGGTCCCTCGAAGCCTCGTCTGGTAAAGCTCTGGAAAATAGACCGCGTAACCGGCGTGCATACCCAATGTCAGGAAGCCAAAGATCGGCAGTGCAACGGCCAATGCTCCTGATGAAGCTCCGCTGGGTATCAACCACAAGAACAGGACCGCGACCATGACAGCCGCTCCCACATGGTAGAAAACAAAGGCACCGCGACGGCCCAGCCGGTTGGCGAACCAACCAAAAAGCACCAGTCCCAGACCGCCACCAATGGTGTTCAACGTCATGCTGGTCATCTCGGCCTTCTTGATCTGTTTTTCGTGAGTCTTGAAGGCGGCCATCTTCACATCCTTCGGCGCATCAGGAGCCACGTTTTCCGCCTTGAGCGCCACCCCCTGGGCATGACGAAGGAGGGCATTCTTGCCGTAAATGTGGCAACCCCAGAAGGTCACAAGACCGATGGTTGCCAAAGTGACACCCACAAGGGTGGCCCGCTTGTTCTGTGCATTGAAGAGATCCCCGATCTTTCCCGTCGCCTGGGACTTGTCGGCAGCCGCCTTTTCCTGGGCCTTCTTCCACTGCTCGGGCTCATGCATCTTCCAGCGGATGACCAGGATCAACAGGGCTGGTCCCACACCGATGAGAAATCCGAGCTTCCATGTCGTGTCTCCCCAAGGCTGGGCCGCAAGGATGAAGAACCCAACTGCCGCCGCCAGCAGGGTTCCACCCACACTGGAGGCGTGAAAGATGGAACTCATCACGGGGCGCGAGCGCTTGGGCATGACCTCGGAGACCATGGCACTGGCCACGGCCCATTCACCGCCGACACCCATGGCCACCAGGAAACGGAGAACCACCATGTGCCATGGCTGTGTCGCAAGCGCCGTGATGCAGGTGAACAGCGAATAGAAGAGGATCGTGATGATCATCGTCTTCGACCTGCCCCACTTGTCACTGAGCCAGCCGAAATAGACTCCACCCACCGCACCACCGATCAGGAAGGAGGCAAAGGAGTAGTTGTTCCACATGCCGACTGCCGGGTCGTCCGGGGAGACGCCGCCCAGAAGCTGCGGCATGGCGTCGCGCATGCTGGCGACGAAGATCTGGCCTTCAAAGATGTCGAACATCCAACCGGCGGAACAGACGAACAGCACCAGCCACTGGTAGCCGGTGATGCCCTGGTACCACGCCTGTTGGGTCTCAGATGATTTCGCGGGGGAGCTCATGCCCGGGGGTGATGAATGAAAACCGCCCAATTGGCAACCCGGGAAAAAGAAAAACCCCGGTGATTCTTGCGAACCAACCGGGGTTGCCTAAACGCGGGATGGGAACTTACGGGAAAAGATCAGGCTTCGTTGGGTGCGCTGGCAGGAAGCAGGTTACCACCTTCGGTGTCCCTCGCTTCCTTTTCTGCCTTGGTCAGGCGCTTGAAAGGTTCCTTCCACTGGTTCCAGTCGATGCTGACGGCACCCGAGCGACGGTCCCGCCACTCCGAAACCAGTTCCATGATCGCATGATCGACGTAGGTCAGCGAACCGAGGTGGAACTTGACGGAGGCAGCTTCATCAATCGAATCGAGCTTCTCTGCCAGACGCGGCAACTGGACAAAGGTCGCCGAACCCCGAAGGGAAATCTCCGCCTGCCGACCATCCTCGGACTGCTTCAACTGAACATCCAGGTGAAGGAAGGTGTAGAGAAGCTTGCCCAAGGCCAGCCCGAAACCGATGAGGACACCGGAAAGCAGATTGGTGGACACAATGGCAACGACTGTCGCTGTGTAGATGAACACCTCGGACTTGCCGACCTTTGCCAATGTCCTGATGGTCTTCGGGTTGACCAGCTTGTAGCCGGTATAGACCAGGATGGCGGCCAAGGCTGCTGTCGGAATCCAGGAGACAACGAAGGGCAGCATGACCACGAAAAGAAGCAGCCAACCACCATGCATGATGGCGGAGTAACGCGTCTTGGCTCCCGCCTCGACATTGGCCGAACTGCGCACGATGACGCCGGTAATCGGAAGTGCACCGAGAACACCACAGATGGAGTTACCCACGCCCTGGGCAAAAAGCTCCTTGTCGTATTTGGTGCGTTCCCCATCGTGCATCTTGTCGACGGCTGTAGCACAAAGCAGCGTCTCGGCGCTGGCGATGACGGCAAAACCGATGACCGCACCCCAGAAACCAGGTTCCATGATCAGAGCACCCAATTCCCCAAACTTCGGAACGTTGAGGCCATCAATGATACTGGCGGGGATCTGGACATACTGAATAGGCAGTGATAGCAATCCAGCCAGTGCCGTGGCGATGACAACAGCAAACAAGGGAGCGGGGACCGCCTTCATCCTGGCCGGCCGAAACTTGTTCCAACCAATAATCGAAAGAATGGTGATGACACCAATCGTTGCGGCAAGGTGATGAACCGAACCATCAATGGGAAGCAAACCCTTCTGGATGGCCTGAGGAATGGTGGCAAGATTCATCAGTCCCGATGAGCGGGGCGAATCATCCACCATGACATGAAACTGACTTCCGAAGATCAGAACGCCGATACCAGCCAGCATGCCATGAATCACGGCGGGGGAGACCGCCCTGAACCACCGTCCCAGTTTGGCGGCACCAGAGATCATCTGCAGCAGCCCCGCACCAAGTCCCACCCAACCGAGGGCACTCAACCCGTAGTTTTCGATCAACTGCCAGACAAGCACGGCTAGTCCAGCCGCGGGACCACTCACCTGAAGGGGGGACCCTGCAATGACGCCCACCACCAGGCCACCTACAATACCACTCACCAGTCCAAGCGCGGGGGGCGCTCCAGAGGCGATGGCGATACCCATGCATAGGGGCAGCGCCACCAGGAATACGACCACTGATGCAAGGATCTCCCTGCGCCAGTCCACCTTTTGATTCTCTTCACTCATGATCTTTGGGGTATGACGTTGCCAATCAGCATCAGGCCACGTGCTGGAGGCTTTCGCTTTGATCCCCCTCGATCACCTGGACGATGCCTGTTCCCACGTTGTAGACCCAACCATGTATGGACAGATTGCCACTTTCCTCCGCCTCGCGGATGAAATCGAGCTTGCGAAGGTTCTCCAGCTGCAGCTGCACGTTGGACTCAATGACCGCATTGAGATCGGGCTTTGTCTTGCCTTTTTCGACTTCAACCCCTGCCAAGGCAGGCTTGGCCAAGGTCACCCAGTTCGCGACATGATGCAGATGGGAACAGGCCTCAGGGGAGATAAGTCCCTTCATGGCACCACAATCCGAATGCCCACAGACGACGATGCTCTGGACCTTCAAGGCCTTGACTGCAAACTCGAGCGTTGCAATCTCGCCACTGTTTCCACCGTCAGCTGTCGGTACGAGGTTGCCAGCATTGCGAATGACAAAAAGGTCACCAGGCTGGGTATCCGTCATGGCGCAGGGATCAATCCGGGAATCAGAACAAGTCACAAAGGCAATCCGAGGACTCTGCGTCTTGGCCAGAATGCCATAGCGCCCCTGGTCTTTTTGCACCACCCGGGATGGGAAGGTCTCGACGCCGGCCAACAAATCCTGATAGTTCGCTGTTTTATTCATGAGGACCATCATCACCGAGTTTGCTAGTTTGTCTAATTGATATATTGGGAGTCTATTGTTAGATTTTATCTAATTTAACCCACCTCGCATGAATTGGCTGAATTATCATCATCTACAGTATTTCTGGACCGTGGCCAAGGAAGGCAGCATCCAAAAGGCAAGCAAGACCATGAACCTCACCCAGCCCACGATCTCCAAACAGATTCGTCTCCTGGAGGACCAACTCGGTGAACCCCTGTTCAACAGGGTTTCGAGAAGACTGGAACTGACTGACACAGGAAGGCTGGCCTTCGACTACGCGGACGAGATCTTCTCCCTCGGAAACGAGTTCCTCGAGAGCATGAAGGGAGTTTCGACCCGGCGCCCGCAACGCCTCAGGGTGGGAGCCTCGGATGCCATCCCCAAACTCATTTCCCATCGGATCCTTGCACCGGTGGTCGGGGGAAACAGCCGCACCCACCTGATCTGCGAGGAAGGCCAGACGGATCAGTTGCTGGCCGAACTTTCCATCCAGAGGCTGGACCTTGTCCTGACGGATGCACCCATTGCCGGAAATGCCAAGGTCAAGGCGTTCAACCACTTCCTGGGAGACAGCGGGATCACATTCTTTGCAAGACCCTCGCTCGCCCGGCAGTTGAAGGGAACCTTCCCAAAGAACATCGATGGGGCTCCCTTTCTCGCCCTCACTGACAACACCATCACCCGACGGTCCCTGGAACGATGGTTCGATTCGAAGGCGATCCGCCCAAGAATCATTGCGGAATTCCATGACAGTGCCCTTTTGAAGGTCTTCGGGCGGGAAGGCGACGGCATCTTCGCCGGATCCACGGTCATCGCAGACGAGATCTGTCGGGAATACGGTGTCAAGAAGCTCGGGGCAACCGAGTCTGTCCGCGAATCCTTCTACGCCATCACGGTGGAGAGACGCGTCAAGCATCCGGCCGTGGTGAAGATCACCGAGGAAGCGCGTGATCTCTTCGGATCGAAATAGCTCATGGCAGACCTGCTTGCCCCTTTGTCATAGGAGTCGTTAACCTGCTCATCGTGTCTTCCAAGCTGGCCGCCATTCTTCTTTTGCTGACCTCACTCCTTCCAGCAGCAGCGCAGAAACCCAATGTCGTCATCATCTTCGTCGACGATCTGGGCTATGGCGACCTCGGCTGTTACGGGGCGACCGACATCCGGACGCCCAACCTCGACCGAATGGCCGAGGCAGGCATGCGCTTCACCGACTTCCATGTCGCAGCAGCCGTCTGTTCCGCCTCACGCGCCGCACTGCTGACCGGGAAGTATCCCCTTCGCACAGACATCACCGGTGTGATCAGCGCCAACACCAGGCGGGCCCTTCCACTTGAAGAGACAACACTCGCCGAACGCTTCAAGGAACTCGGATACGCCACAGGCATCTTTGGAAAATGGCACCTTGGCAACACCCCTGACGTATGGCCCACCCGGCAAGGCTTCGACGAATGGTACGGGACCATCGGCTCAAACGACATGGGAAAGGGCCGCCCCTCCCTCGAACAACGAAGAATCGGGAAAGCCGGTGTGGAACTCGTGGATCAGGATCACGTTGCCAGCGTGAATCCCGACCAGTCCCAACTCACCCGGCGCTACACGGAGAAGGCGGTCGACTTCATCGGTCGAAACAAGGAAAAGCACTTCTTCCTCTACGTCCCCCACAACATGCCCCACAACCCGCTCTTCGCGAGCGAGCGCTTTCTGGGAAAATCGAAACGAGGCCTCTACGGTGACGTGGTTGAGGAACTCGACTGGTCCGCAGGCGAAATCCTGAAGGCCCTCAAGCAACACGGCATCGACAGGAACACCATCACCCTTTTCTCCTCGGACAATGGACCTTGGCTGATCTTTGGGAATCATGGCGGATCCGCAGGCCCCTTTTCGGGAGGCAAGAAGCAGACCATGGAAGGCGGCATGCGCGTTCCGCTGATCATCCACTGGCCCGGCCACATCGAAAGGGAAACGACGTGCAATCATTTCGCCAATGCCATGGATCTAACCCCCACCCTGATGACCATGGTCGGAAGCAAATCACCTGGGGCTCACGATGGCCGGGACATCACCCCCTGGATCCTGAAGGACCGGAACGCAGCAGTCGAGGAGCGCCCCTTCTTCCACTTCTGGGAGAGGGACATACAGTCGGTCAGGCTGGGTGATTGGAAACTCAGACTGGCACACACCGACACCCAGGCCCCAAATCCGGCCTCGATCGGAATGGATGGCGCTCGCGGTGAGGTGATGGAGGTCAAACGTCCACAGGCCCTTTTCAATCTCATCATGGATCCTGGCGAGACCACGGACCTGTCGGCAAAATACCCGGAAAAGGTCGACGATTTGATGAAACACGCCAAGGCAGGCAGGACAAGCATCCTTCAAAAAAAGGACTAGGTGTGCCTCACTTGCACAGGGCGCAGGAAGCAATTGCCCTGCTAGCCTGAGTCACTGTTTCGGCGAATCCATTCCCAAGCTTTGGAACCCCAGTCATCCAATCGAGAGCTCCACATCGAGCACGAGGCAAACCGCCTCAGGATCAAGCAGCGGATCAGCCGTGCCAACCTCATCACCCTGGTCAACCTGGCGGTGGTCGTGGTCCTGGCGGGCCTCGCTGTCTGGGGCGCCACGCAGGCAAGAAAGGCTTCGCAACGGCTGGAAGATTCCCTGGAGACCCTTTCCCGCACGATTCCTTCAAGGGTTCATGCCTTGAGATCTTCCGGAGAACTGGACGACACGGGCAGGCTCTGCAGATGATCTCCGAGGCCGCCGCACAAAACCCGACACAGGCTCTCATGGGTGAGGCCATCGCCACCTATGCCACGGCCGACCTGCAACACTTGATGCAGGGCACCCAACTGCCGGAAGGAGCCACCGCGATCACCTTGAGCAGGGATCTCGAATACGTGGCCATGGGATTCTCCGACGGTTCCGGGACGGTCCGGAAACTGAAGAACGGCGCCCCGGTATCGAAGTGGGAGGGCTCTGGAAACGGGATCGACTTGCTTTCCTTCAGCCCCTCAGGAAGCCAGCTGGCCATCCGCCACACCGACGGTGGCATGACGATCCGCAAGACCGCCGACGGTAAAAAGTCAACGACGCTATCCGGGGAGGGCAGCTTCCTCGCCACGATCCGGGACAGGTTTTCGTGGCATCCCGATGAAAGGAGCGTGGCAGGCATGGATGGGCACCGGTTGGAAGGGACTGTAGCGTGGTTGAATGTCCGCCAGTTCCTCATTCAAGGCACGGTAGTGCTCTCGCCAGCCTCCGATCACATCAAAGTTCTCCAATGCCACCCCAGGCGGATCAATCTTGGCATGGCAGCCCGAACAACTCGCCAGATTGCGATGCTTGTCCAACTGCTCACGAATGCTGGTGGCACCACGGATGTCCGGTTCGATGGCAGGCACACCGGGAGGCGGAGGATCCGGATGCACTCCCATGATACGTTCCAACAGCCAGACGCCGCGCACCACGGGTGAAGTTGTGGTGCCATTGGCCGTCACCTTGAGCACACTGCCCTGGGTCAGCAGTCCGCCGCGCGGTGAATCCTCAGGCAGTTTGACCTCAGCCACCTGCATCGCGTCCATGGGCGGGAGACTATAGTGTTTGGCCAGCCGCCAGTTCACCATGGCAAAGTCCGAGTCCACCAGATTGGACGCTGGAAGATCCTCATCGATCAGCTTGCGCACAAAGGCGGTTGTCTCCTCCACCATCGACCATTGGAGCAACTTGTCGTGCTCTGGATAAAGTTTTTCATCGGGAACCGTGAAATCGATGAGATCCAGATCAAGCCAGGATCCAAGGAACTGCTCCAGAAAGCGGTTGGAACGTTCATCGTCGAGCAAACGGTCCACCTGCTTTTGCAAGTTCTCCGGTTTCTCAAGCAACCCTTGCTGCGCCATGGTGAGAAGCTCGGAATCCGGCAGTCCATTCCAGAGAAAGAAGGAAAGCCTTTCGGCAAGCGCATGACCGCCGAGCGCGGAGTCATCGTGTGGCAGGGTGCCCTGATGGTAGAGAACCCCCGGAGACGTCAACAACGCCAGATACCCCACCCGTGTGGCCGTTTCAAAGTCACTTCCCTGGTCCATCCAATGATGGGTCAGATCCACCATGGGTTGTATCTCCTTCTTGGATACCGGACGACGAAAGGCCTTTTCGGCAAACTGAAGCAGCAACTGCCCGGATGCCTTTCGGGGATCTTTCGGCACCAACTCCAGAGTGGACGTCAACTTGTCCGGGATGGGGGCTCCCCTATGGATCGGTTCTCCCCCCACCTCCTGATCATCAGTATAGACCCACTTGTTCCCGGTGGTCTTCTCCACCTTCGCCCGAGTCATCCTCGGCTTGGCAGTCTTTGAAGGAGGAGCATCCATGTGAGCGATCGGATCCTCGTTAGGTTTGACTCCGTCCCTCGGCCTTGTCGGAGTGTCGCCCCAAAGCATCCTGTGCGACGCAGGAGGCCATTCATCAAAAATGGGGCCATCGACATCCACCCACTGGACCACTGCGGCTGGTCCTTCGTATTCGTGCTGACGCATCTCTTCGTTCTTACCCGCAAAGCGCATGGGAGGAAGCGAGGTGGGATAGACATGAAAGAAGTGTCCCTGCTCCAGCCAGCCTTCCCATTCGAAGACCTGAGGTTCTCCTTCAACCACCGGAAAATGATCCAGAAAAACATGAGGCACATGATTGGACTCCGCATGTCCCTTGCCTCCAGCACGGAGGGATACGATCACCGGCTCCTCAGACCTCAAAGCATAGGCGGAAACCCGAACCTTGTATCGAGCCGTATGCGGCGCCGTCCATTGGCTGAGCGTGGCGTTCAGATGGGAAAATTTCTCCGTCGCAAAGAACGCCACACCATCGTCCTGAATGTGAAAGGGCCCACCCCGGCGATAGACCTGCATGATCCCGTTCTCCTCGCGATAGGTCAGGTGATGGAGTCGACGCTCTGGACGTTCGTAGAGGGTGGTCGCTCGATCAAAAACACCATCAAGCACATTCAGATACGCCTGCATCTGAACCGCAGAAACATTCAAGGCTTCCCCAACCGTGTCGAATCCACCGCTCTTGGCATCCTCAGGCAGTTCCGGTTCGATGTGAAAGGGCATCTGGAAAAGGTCCTCCAAAACCGTCTCAAACTCGGATCGATTCAGCCTGCGGGGACGGGCTCGACCCAACTGTTCGATGCGCTCCCGATCCGCCTTCATCAACTGGTTCTCAAGCCCCGCAAGAAACTGCGTCTGGTGTTTCTGATCCGGACGCGGCTTCTTCTTTGGGGGCATCTCTCCACTCTCCACTCGCTCCCATACCTTCACCCATTTCGCGAAGTTTCGTGAGTCGGCAGGCGCAAAGCTCAGGTTCTCAAGATTCAAATCGCCCTTGCTGGTCAGCTCATCATGACAGTCAAGGCAGTAGGTCGAAAGGAAGGCCTCGTCGAGCTTGCCGAGACCCATCTCCGTCGCCACCAGCAACTGCGGCATCATCATCAGAAGCCCGACCCGACCAAGCAGGACAAAAAGTCTCTTTTTGAAAGGGAACATTGTCCTATTGATATCAACACCCCCACCAACCTTGCATTGAAAATCTCCCTTTTTGAACATTCCGAGAAGCATCATCGATTTCCTCACAGCAGTGTGACATTCCCCCTTGTCGTCATTACTATCCCTGCAACCTTTCTGGTAACCGGATATTGGTTTACCCCATTACGATGCGTTTATTTGTATTTATCACGCTTCTCAGCCTTGTTCCTGCCACCGCAGCCCCCGTGCCTTCGGGAATTCAAACCTTTCTTAAGAACCACTGCTACGACTGCCACGATTCCACAATGGAAAAGGGCGATCTCGATCTGGAGGGCACGACCTTCAAACTGGTCGATGAAGGCAATGCCGCGCTCTGGGCGATGGTCCATGACCGAGTTTCCAAAGGCGAAATGCCGCCCAAGAAGAAGGCCCAGCCGGAAGCAGATGAAAAATCGTCATTCCTTCAGGAACTCAATGGCCTGCTGGCCCAGCATGAAATCGCCAGACGCGCCGCCAATGGAAGGGCCCTGATCCGACGCATGAACCGCAGTGAGTATCAGGCCACGCTTCAAGATCTCCTTGCCCTGCCCCACCTCGACATTGTCGATGCCCTGCCTCCAGAGGGGAATGCCTATGGCTACGACAAGTCAGCCGAGGCACTGGATTTTTCCCATGTGCACGCAAAGCGGCTGCTTGAAGTTTCGGACATGGCCCTTCGGAAAGCGATCGCACCCCAGCCCACGATGCCGAAATCACGGACGGTGCGATTCGAGGTCAAGGGTCCTGAAAATCTCCGTCGCAATTGTGCGGGCATCTACTCCCTTCTCAAGCAGGGACGAGGCATGCCCATTTCAGGCATGGAAGTCGACCAGACCGTCACGCGGGACAATGGCAATTTCCAGAAGCGGGATTTCGGATCCGCCACCGACGAGCCACCCTACTTCGATTCCTTCGCCATGTTCATCAACGCGGAAAGCAACCTCGGCATGGCGATCCGTCCGTTTCAGATCCCCGTGGCGGGCTACTACAAGATACGGGTCAATG
>CAZKNW010000051.1:0-13604 GCA_964554035.1 uncultured Verrucomicrobiota bacterium | reverse complement strand
GTGGATGCGATCCATCCGGGTTACGGGTTCCTTTCCGAGAACGCCGACTTTGCGGACATGTGCGAGAGCTGCAACATCCGCTTCATCGGTCCCTCCTCCCACACGATGAACGCCCTTGAGGACAAGGCGATCAGCCGTGCCCTCGCCCAGAAGGCAGGCGTTCCGATTCCCCCCGGTTCGGAAGGACTGGTGGAAACGGAGGAGATCGCCAAGGAGACGGCGGGCAGGATTGGCTATCCGGTCATGATCAAGGCCACCGCAGGCGGTGGTGGTCGTGGCATGCGTGTGGCCCACAATGACGGCTCGCTCGTCAAGGCCTACCATGCGGCGCGGACCGAGGCGGAGAAGGCCTTTGGCAACTCCGGGGTCTACATCGAGAAATTCATTGAGAACCCAAGGCACATCGAGTTCCAGATCCTAGGCGACCACAAGGGCAAGGTGATCCACCTGGGAGAGCGTGACTGCTCCATCCAGAGGCGTAACCAGAAGTTGATTGAGGAGACGCCCTCTCCGCTCTTCGAGAAGCGGAAGGACCTGCGCAAGAAGATGGGCAAGGCGGCGGTGAAGATTGGTGAGCTGGCCAAGTACACCAACGCGGGAACCGTTGAGTTCATCGTTGATGACAAGGGCAATTTCTACTTCCTCGAGGTGAACAAGCGCATCCAGGTGGAGCACCCCATCACCGAGGAGGTGACGGGAATCGACCTGGTGAAGTATCAGATCCTGATCGCCTTGGGTGAAACGATCCGTGAGTCGCAGAGTGACATCAAGATCAACGGCCATGCCATTGAGTGTCGTATCAACGCGGAGGATCCCTTCCGTGACTTCCGTCCCTGCCCGGGCAAGATCCAGATGTATTACCCTCCCGGTGGGCGCGACGTGCGACTGGATACCCATGCCTACGGGGGCTACACGATTCCTTCCCACTACGACTCCATGATCGCCAAGCTGATCACCAAGGGGCGTGACCGCAGGGAGGCCATGGACCGCATGTCCCGTGCCTTGAGTGAATACATCATCAACGGCATCACGACGACGATCTCCTTCCAGGAGGCCGTGCTGCAGGATCCGAATTTCCGACGTGGGGTCTATTCCACCAACTTCGTGGAATCGCTCCTCAGTGGGGCCCGCCGCGAACTCATCGAGGAGAAGGCCTGATCCTTTCCATGTCCGGGAAGCCACAGGCCCGACTCTACACCTTTGTTGATACCGCCTACCTGCAGGGTCGCTCCCTTTCGGAAGTGACCAAGGGGCTTTGCGAGGGTGGTTCCGACCTGATCCAGCTCCGTGCCAAGGACAAGGATTCCGACTGGATCCGTTCCGCGGCAAGTGATATACACTCCATCACCCGCGCCCATTCCATCCCTCTGGTCATCAACGACCACTTCGACATCGCCTGCGAACTGGGAGCCGAATACTGCCATCTGGGGCAGGAGGATTTTTTCGATGAGATGGGACTTCGGCATGTGGACCAGCTACCCTGGCCGGATCCCAAAGATCCCTGTCGTCCCAGGATTGGCCTGAGCACCCATGCGCCGGACCAGGCCCAGAGGGCTGTGGACGCCGGCGCGGACTATGTGGCCATCGGTCCGGTTTATGCGACAGGGACCAAGCCGACTGCCCGTCCGGTGACGCTCGATTACGTGCGCTGGGCGGAGGAGAACGTCAGGATCCCGTGGTTTGCCATTGGGGGCATCAATGAGGAGACGCTGGATCCGGTCGTGGAGGCCGGAGCAAGCGGGATCTGTATTGTTTCCGCCATTCTCAACAGCCCGGATCTCAGGGAAGCTTGTCAGTCCTTCAAGGGACGTCTAGTTTCGGCGCTCAGCTGAAAAGGGAAAATTCTCCATTTCCAAACGATTATTATGCCAGTACTCATTGTAGGATCCACCGCACTCGACTCCATCAAGACCCAGAAGGCAGAAAACCCCCGTCTGCTCGGAGGTTCGGCCAGCCACGCCGCTGTCGCAGCGAGTTTCTTCGCGCCTGTTCAGATGGTGGGTATCGTCGGGGATGATTTCCCCAGCAAGTACCTCAGCCTTTACAAGAAGCACAGGATCAACCTGGACGGCCTTCAGCAGGTGCCCGGCAAGACCTTTCACTGGGCTGGCGAATACGAGGCCAACATGAACAACCGTCACACGCTCAACACCGAGCTGGGCGTGTTCGAGACCTTTCATCCCACGCTCCCGAAGAAATACCAGGCCACCCCCTATGTGCTGCTGGCCAACATCGGTCCGGACCTGCAGCACCATGTCCTCGACCAGGTGCAGGGTTCGAAATTCGTGGCGGCCGATACCATGGACCTCTGGATCAATATCGCGATCAAGGATCTCAAGAGGCTGCTCAAGCGCATCGATCTCTTCGTCCTGAATGACAGCGAGGCCCATCAGTTGACCGAGACGGACAACGTCTTCACCGCCCTCAAGAAGCTGCATCGGATGGGACCCAGGTACGTGATCATCAAGAAAGGTGAGCACGGTTCCATCCTGTCAGGTCCCAAGGGGCTCTTCATCGCACCTGCCTATCCGCTGGAGAAGGTGGTGGATCCGACGGGGGCCGGTGATTCCTTCCTGGGGGGGCTGATGGGTTATCTGGCGAAGAGCAAGGGCAGCATAGACAGTCTTCTGCCCAAGGCGATGGTCCATGGAGCGGTGACCGCCTCCTTCTGCTGTGAGGGTTTTGGACTGAAGAAAACCACCCTTGCCACTAAGAGCCAGATCAACCAGCGGGTCCGCGAGTTGACCAGGATGGTGCAGGTCTAGGTCGCGGTTTTCCTACCTCGCCATGACGAGGTCCGGTTTCCCGGTGTTCGGATTATAGGTATATTTCATCCCGTAGGGTGGGGCGGGGATGTTGGAGGCATATCCCTTTTCCACCAGTTCCTGGAGCGACTTGGGTTTGCGGCCTTCCACTGTGGTGAACTGGTTGATGGCCTGGGTGAGGCCTGCCAGCGACACATTTCCCTCCGCCCGTTTCTTGCTCTTGGCAACGCCTTCCAGGTAACCGACCGGCGCCATGGCGGGATTGCTGATGTCGACGGCCTCGTTGGGATCCAGCGGCTTGGGACCGGAATCCTGCTTCTCCTGGGGGGCTTCTGCGGATTCGCGCTTGGCGCAGCCTGTGAAAATCACCAGGACCGAAAGACCGAGGACGAGGAGAATGCGGGTTGGGTTCATGGATTCAAAATAGACCCAACCAGAGCCTCTTGGCCAGTCCGATCAGGCTCGATGGAGGGTTGCGGAGTGGATTTGATCCGGAATTGGTGCGTTGACACCGGACAGGGCGGTTTTTAGCCTCCGCGGGTAAATTCTTGAGGCGCACCCCGAAATTTACTTCGGGGATTTTTATTGTCGCCTTCCAATTCTAGATACCATGGCAAATACAATTTTGGTGGGAGCCCAGTGGGGAGACGAGGGCAAGGGCAAGATCATTGACTTCCTGACGGATCAGGTGGACATCGTCGTCCGTTCGCAGGGCGGCAACAACGCGGGTCACACGGTCCTGGTCAAGGGCAGGAAATACGTCCTTCACCTGATCCCTTCCGGGATTCTCCGGGCCGGCCAGAAGTGTGTGATCGGCAACGGTGTGGTGATTGACGCCGTCAGTCTTCTTGGTGAGATCGAGGGACTGGAGAAGCTCGGCATCAAGACGAGGAACCTGATGATCTCCGAGCTCAGCCACCTGGTGCTGCCTTATCACCGCGAGCTGGACGCACTCAAGGAGCTGGCGAAGGGAAAGAAGAAGATCGGCACGACCAAGCGGGGTATCGGACCAGCCTATGGAGACAAGGCGTCCAGGACCGGCATCCGCATGATCGACCTGATCCGCCCCGAGGTCTTCGAGAAGAAGCTGCGCGCCAAGGTGAAGGAGAACAACGAGATCCTGAAGACCTTCGGACAGAAGCCGCTTTCCTTCAAAAAGATCTATGATGAGTACGTGGCTGCAGGCCAGAAGCTCAAGCCCTACGTCACCAACACGGTGATCTACCTGCACAACGCGCTCTGCAAGAACAAGAGCATGTTGTTCGAAGGGGCGCAGGGCACCTTCCTGGACATCGACCACGGCACCTATCCCTACGTGACCTCATCCAACACGACGGCGGGTGGTGCCTGCACCGGTTCCGGTGTGGCTCCCAACAAGATCGACCGCGTGATGGGGGTCATGAAGGCCTACACGACCCGTGTGGGCGAAGGACCGCTTCCCACCGAGGATGATTCCATCTCCGACATGCTTCACGGCATGGGACGCGAGTTTGGGGCCACCACCGGACGCTCGCGTCGTTGTGGCTGGTTTGATGCCGTCTCCACCCACCATGCCGCCATGGTGAATGGGATCGACGAACTGGCGATCACCAATCTCGACGGTCTGGACCAGCTTGAGACGGTGAAGGTCTGCGTGGCCTACAAGCTGGATGGCAAGCGCCTGAAATACATGCCGGCCGATGCCGAGGACCTCGCACGCTGCACCCCGGTCTACAAGACCTTCAAGGGCTGGATGAAGTCCACGGAGGACTGCCGGAGGTGGAAGGACCTTCCCAAGAATGCCCGAGACTACCTTCTGGCGATTGCTGAGATGACCGGGGCCAAGCTGACGATTGCCTCCGTCGGGCCGGGCCGTGAGCAGACGATCATGGTCTAGGCGTCCTTTCCGCGAAACACCTCCTTGATGAGCAACTCCAATGTCCATTTGAGCGACCAGGCCCGCGAGCGTCTCCCGACGCATGTCGCGGTGATCATGGACGGCAATGGACGCTGGGCGAAGGAACGGAAGCTTCCGAGGGTGGAGGGCCATCGGCGTGGTGTTGAGTCTGTCCGGGCTGTCGTCCGTGCCTGTGGGGAGCTGGGCATCAAGTACCTGACGCTCTACGCCTTTTCCGTGGAGAACTGGAACCGGCCGAAGGAGGAGGTCGACACCCTCATGAAGTATCTGGCTCATTTCCTCAAGGCCGAGATCTCGGAGTTGAACCGGAGCAACGTGCAGTTGGAGGCCATCGGTCAGATCTGGCGCTTGCCCGAAGCGGTGCAGAAACAGCTCAAGAAGACCCAGGCGGCCCTCTCCAAGAACAATGGCCTCACCCTGATCCTGGCCCTCAGCTATGGCGGCCGCACGGAGGTGGTCGATGCCGTCCGCAGCATTGCCCAGAAGGTCAAGGAGGGGAAACTGGAGTCGGAGGAGATCACCGAAGGCACGGTTTCGCAGCACCTCTACACCGGGAGCATTCCCGATCCGGATCTCGTCATCCGGACGAGTGGTGAGATGCGTGTCTCCAATTTCCTGCTCTGGCAGATTTCCTATGCCGAGATCGTCGTGACACAGACCCTGTGGCCTGATTTCCGGAAGCCGGAATTCTACGAGGCCCTCGAGGAATACACCCGTCGGCACCGTCGATTCGGACTGGTGACCAATCAAACAACATCCAAGTGAGCAGCGAGCCAGCACAGACCAAGAGTGGAGGAAGCACCAAGGCGCAGACCTTCGTCCGTCGCCTCAGCAGCACACTGGTGCTCTGGGGAATCGTCCTTGGGGCCATCTTCTCCAAGAACGAGGTGATGGCGGACTACTTCTTCCTCACCATCATGTCGGTTCTCGCCGCCATTGGCCTGACCGAGTTCTACGACATGGCGGAAAAACGGGGATACAAGGTCTATCGCCCCATCGGCATCCTGGGTGGTCTGCTCCTCGTCTGCAGCACCTTCTTCTACCTGGCCTTTGAACTGGGGGTGAATGTGGGTGAGGCGCCTTCCAAAGCCGCGGACTTCGAATCCGCCATCATGGTCATCGTGGTGCTCGGACTGGCCTTGCTCCAGATACGTGACCATTCGGAGGAGGGAAGCTTTCTGGCGACCGCGGTGACGATCCTCGGCCTGATGTATGTGGTCTGGCTCCTCAACTTCATCCAGAAGATCAACTACTTTCCGAACATCGACGGCTCGGGTCGCTTCTTCGTCCTCTATTTCATCCTGGTGACCAAGTTCAGCGATGTGGGGGCGTATGTCACGGGGTCCCTGATTGGGAAGCACAAGATGATTCCCAGCGTCAGTCCGGGGAAGACCTGGGAGGGATTTGTGGGTGCCATCGTGATCTCGACGGGACTGAGCCTTCTGGCCGTGCGCTTTCTTGGAGACAAGCTACCCGGAATGGACATGCGCCATGCCTTCATCCTGGGAATCGTCCTGAGTGTCTCTGCGGTGGTTGGCGATCTCGTGGAGTCCGCGTTGAAGCGGGGTTCCGGTGTGAAGGATTCCGGCCGCTACCTTCCGGGAATCGGTGGGGTTCTTGACTTGCTGGACAGCCTGTTGTTCAACGCCCCCCTCATGTATCTCTATATGCGTCATGTGCTGAGCCATGGCTGATCCGTCTGAATTCGATTGATGAAGAATGTAGTTCTATTGGGAAGCACCGGTTCGATTGGAACCAGCACGATCAAGGTCGCCGAGGACCTGCCGGAGGAGATCTCCCTGGTGGGACTGGCCGCCGGCCGCAACGTCCGTCTGCTCGGAGGCCAGGCAAACCAGTTCAAGCCTGAGGTGGCCTGCATCTTCGATGAGGACCTGGAAGGCGACCTCAAGCATGAGGTGCCCAATGGGACGCGGGTTACTTCCGGTGCCGACGGGCTCATCGAGCTGGCGACGCTCGAATCAGCGGACATCGTCCTCATTGCCATCGTGGGCACCGCTGGCCTCCAGCCGGCACTGGCTGCGATTCGCGCCGGAAAGGACATCGCCGTGGCTTCCAAGGAGATCCTGGTCATGGCGGGTTGCATCGTCATGTCCGAGGCGGAGAAGCATGGGGTCAAGGTCCTGGCGGTGGATTCCGAGCATTCGGCGATCTTCCAGTGCCTGGATGGAAAACCCCGCGACTCGGTCAGGAAGATGATCCTGACGGCCTCGGGAGGCCCCTTCCGCCAGACGCCCAAGGAGGAATTGAAGTCGGTCACCCTCGAGGGGGCGCTCAAGCATCCGACCTGGAGCATGGGCAGCAAGATCACCATCGATTCCGCGACCATGTTCAACAAGGGCCTTGAGATGATCGAGGCTCGTTGGCTGTTCGGGATCGAGATGGACCGGGTCGGTGTGGTGGTTCATCCGCAGAGCGTCGTTCACTCGATGGTCGAGTATGTCGATGGCTCCATCATCGCCCAGCTATCGACGCCGGACATGTGTCTTCCCATCCAGTATGCGCTGACCTACCCGAAGCGCATGCCGAGTGATCGTGTGCAGACCAGCCTTCCGGTCTATGGGAGCCTGACCTTCGAGGAGCCGGATGAGGACAAGTTTCCCGCGCTGCGTCTCGCAAGGAAGGCGGGAGAGGTTGGCGGAACACTTCCAGCGGTCCTCAATGCCGCGAACGAGGAGGCGGTGGACGCCTTCTGTGCGGAACGCATCGGATTCCTGGATATTGCCAGGGTGGTTGAAGAAACCATGGATAGGCATATGTTGTTTCCACAGCCCGACCTCGACCAGATCCTCCGTGCCGACGCATGGGCGCGTGAGGCCGCCAGCGAGGCGATCCAGAACCTGAAAGACTGATTTTAAGCCGTGTTGACTTTCCTGATGGTAATCCTGCTCGTGATGCTCTTTTTCGGAGCGTCGATCTTTCTCCATGAATACGGGCATTATTGGGTGGCGCGGAAGCTGGGCCTGAAGGTCGAGGAATTCGCCATCGGCTTTGGTCCCAAGATCTGTTCCTGGAAGAAGGACGGGATCGACTGGACCCTGCGATGGATTCCCGCCGGCGGCTTTGTGAAGCTGCCGCAGTTGCAGACTTCCGAAGCGCTGGAAGGGGAATACAACGAGGAGAATGAGCCGCTTCCCGCGATCTCACCACGTGACAAGATCCTGGTGTCCCTGGCGGGTCCCTTCATGAACGTCGTCTTCGCCTTTGCGGTGGGCGCGGTGGTCTATCTGACCGGTTATCCCCAAAGGGTGAATCCGTCGGTGATCGGTATTGTCGAGAAAGGCTCTGCAGAGGAGCAGATGGGCATCAAGGAAGGGGACCGGATTGTGGCCATCGATGGCAGGGAGGTGGAGACCTGGGAGGAGATCCTGACGCGTGTGGCCCTCGTTCCCAAGCGCATCATTCCCGTGGATATCGAGAGCAACCAGGGGGTGAAGACCTACCAGCTGGAGACCGTGGGTGAGGAGGAGACCGGGATCAAGCAACTGAATCTCTACATGCAGGACCTTCCTGTGGTGGGGCGTGTCCAGCCGGACAGTCCTGCCGAGCGTGCAGGCCTGCAGCCGAAGGACAAGATCATCGAATTCAACGGCGAGAAGATCGAAAGCCGTGGACAGCTCATCAAGAATGTCAACGAAAGGAAGGGCCAACCCACCCAGTTGATTGTCTCTAGGGGTGATGAGCAGGTTGAGGTGACCCTGACACCCGAGGTGCTGAACGACGAGGATCGTGCCCGGATCGGCATCGCGTTCTCCACGGGTGGTACCTACCGCGTGATGAAGCCGGGACCGACGCCCTGGGCCCATGTCTGGAAGGTGACCGAGCAGACCCTGATGACCATTGGTGCCCTTTCCCAGCCCAAGAAGACCGGTGTGAGTCCCAGTGACCTTTCCGGGCCGGTTGGAATCTTTGCCAACCTTTCCTACTACCTGGCCACGGACTTTCGTCTGGCGCTTGGCTTCCTGATCCTGCTGAACGTGAACCTGGCCATCCTCAACCTGCTTCCGATCCCGGTCCTCGACGGTGGCCACATCACCTTTTCACTCATCGAGTGGGTTACCCGCAAACCGATGAAGGGCAAGCTGGTCGAGGCCTCCTACATGGTCTGCTTTTTCCTGCTGATCTCGCTGATGCTTTATGTAACGGTGCGGGATCTTGGCCGGATCAGCCTCTTCAAATCGATGTTTGAGAGCGAGGTCCGCATTGAAGAGGCTGGCAGCCCTGAATAGGCTCCCGGGCCTGATCTGATTTTTACACATGCGATATTGCGAGAATCCATTCTCCTACAAGAAACGTGCCTCCCGCGAGGTGGTGGTGGGCAACCCTGAAGATGGCGGAGTGGTCATCGGTGGCGCCGGTCCTGTCGTCAGGCAATCCATGCTGACCTGTGACACCAAGGACACCGAGGCCTGCGTCCGGGATTCCCTGGCGCTGGTGGACGTCGGATGCCAGATCGTCCGC
Organism: uncultured Verrucomicrobiota bacterium; assembly: GCA_964554035.1. GTDB lineage: Bacteria > Verrucomicrobiota > Verrucomicrobiia > Limisphaerales > CAZKNW01 > CAZKNW01. The sequence continues at coordinate 4,463 of CAZKNW010000051.1, read as the reverse complement.
GTGACGGCACCCACCGTGAAGGCAGCCGCGAACCTCGAGAACATTGTTCGCGATCTTCGCGAAAAAGGCTGCAAGGTGCCCATCGTGGCGGACATCCACTTCAAGCCCGATGCCGCCATGGAGGCCGTCAAGTGGGTGGAGAAGGTCCGGGTGAATCCGGGCAACTACGCCGACAAGAAGAAATTCCAGGTCCGCGAGTATACCGATGAGCAGTATGACGAGGAACTGGTCCGGATCGAGGAGGAGTTCACTCCGCTGGTCGACAAGTGCGTGGAGCTGAAGCGCGCCATGCGTATCGGGACCAACCACGGATCCCTCAGCGACCGCATCATGAACCGCTACGGCGACACGCCTCTGGGAATGGTGGAGAGCGCACTGGAGTTCGCGCGGGTGGCAAGGAAGAACGGCTTCCACAATTTCTGCTTCTCGATGAAGTCCAGCAACCCCAAGGTCATGATCGAGTGCTATCGCCTCCTGACGGCACGTCTGGCTGGGGAGGGAGAGGACTGGAACTATCCGCTCCATCTCGGTGTCACCGAGGCGGGGGAAGGGGAGGACGGGCGTATCAAGAGCGCCATTGGCATCGGTTCACTGCTTTGTGACGGCATTGGCGACACCATCCGTGTTTCGCTCACCGAGGATTCCCCGAACGAGATCCGAGTCTGTCGTGACCTGCTCGACCAGATACCGGAACTGGTCAACACCTCCGTGGAGATTCCTGAAATGGAGCTCTCCTTCAATCCCTTTGAGTATGAGCGCCATGCCACCGGGACGGTCGAGCTGGACGAGGGGATCAAGGCGGGTGGAGAGGAACTGGTCCGTGTGATCGTGACCCAGGCGGCCTTTGACAAGCTGGCCCCGCGGATCCGTCCCGGGGATGATGTGCGTCCCGAGGGGATCCATGAACAGCTCAACATCAAGGAACTGGATCCCATGGGAGAGATTGCCGTGGACGGACCAGACCAGTGGGTGACGGTGGCGGATGGGACCCAGCTTCCGGCGATCACGGCATTTCGCCTGTTGGCCGCCAAGCTCAAGAAGGCGGGTCTGAAGAATCCGATCCTCCTCAAGGACCTGTTGAATTTTCCCGAGGTTCCGTTTTCTCCGGAAGCCGCGTTGCTCCGTGCCTCCGTTGTCATTGGTGCGTTGCTCTGTGATGGCATCGGCGATGCGATCCTGGTTCGCGGTGAACCGGGGGCGGGACAGTCGCTTCGGCTCGCCTACAACATTCTCCAGGCGGCAGGTTGCCGTTCCTTCAAGACCGATTACGTCGCCTGTCCGTCCTGCGGCCGCACGCTCTTTGACCTTCAGGAGGTGACCGCGCGGATCAAGGCCCGGACCGAGCATCTCAAGGGGGTAAAGATCGCCATCATGGGTTGCATCGTGAATGGCCCGGGTGAGATGGCGGATGCTGATTTCGGCTACGTCGGTGGAGCGCCCAAGAAGATCAACCTCTATGTCGGCAAGACCCCGGTGAAGTTCAACATCCCGGAAGAGGAAGCCGTCGACCGGCTCGTGGACCTCATCAAGGAACATGACAAGTGGGTGGATCCGAGGGTTGAGGAAGTGGTCGGGGAATAGTCCCAGGCTCGGCCCATTCATTTTAAGCTGACAGGCTTGTCGTTTCGACGTGGTTGCTTATTGAAGGCGTCCTCCTATGCTGCTCCGAGTTTCTATGAAGAAAGCGACCTTTCACCTAAGTCTTCTCCTGGTCCTGATGCTGCACCCTGCATGGGGAGCGGAAGTGGGCTTGGAGGCTGGAAGGGCACTGAAGCAGATCACCCTCGCTCCCGGGCTTTCCGCCTCCGTCTTTGCCTCCGAGCCCCAGCTTGAGAACCCAGTCAGCCTTGACGTCAATGGGAATGGCGATGTCTACGTCGTTGAAAGTGGGCGCCGCCGGAGCTCCGTCTACGACATCCGCAATCATCCTGAATGGCTTGAAGCGGATCTTCAGTTCCTTTCCGTGGAGGATCGGGCGGACTTCCTGAGGCGAACCCTCGTTGCCGGAAACGGGAAGATCTCCGACAAGATCCGGAACGACCTCAACCAGGACGGGGTCTTTGACTGGCATGACCTTGAGGTGGAGACGGAAAGCGTCCGGCTGCTTCGTGATACCGATGGCGACGGGGTGGCGGATGAATCGATCACCTACGCGGAGGGGTTCGACTCCCTCGTCTCCGGTGTGGCGGCGGGGGGTCTGGCGGATGGTGAGGATATCTGGTTTGCCTGTGTTCCTGACCTCTGGCTGCTGCGTGATACCGATGGCGATGGCAAGGCGGATGAGCGGGAGTCCCTCTTCGGCGGCTTTGGTGTCCATATCGCCTATGGCGGCCATGACCTGCACGGTCTGACCATCGGGCCGGACGGCCGACTTTACTTCTCGATTGCGGATCGGGGGGCAAGGATCGAGGCCAATGGTCGTGTCTATTCCGTTCCCCATCAGGGTGCCGTCTTCCGCTGTGAAACGGATGGCTCCGGATTCGAGGTATACGCCACCGGCTTCCGGAATCCCCAGGAGCTGGCCTTTGACCAGAACGGCAACCTCTTCACCGGCGACAACAATGCGGATGGTGGAGACAAGGCGAGGTTCACCTACGTCATGGATGGCGGGGAATATGGCTGGCACTATGGGTGGCAGCACCTCTCCAAGCTGGGAGCGTGGAATTCTGAAAAACTCTGGCATCTTGCGCCTACCAATACGGCGGCCTACATCGTGCCTCCGGTTGCCCACATCTCCAACGGGCCCTCGGGGCTGGCCTTTTATCCGGGCACCGGGCTGGGAACGGACTTCCTGAACCGGTTCCTGCTTTGCGACTTCAAGGGAGCCGCCGCCAGCAGCGGTATTCATTCCTTCGCCGTGGCGTCCAGCGGTGCCGGTTTTGAACTGATCCAGCAGGACCGCTTCCTATGGAACCTCCTGGTGACGGATGTCGCGTTTGCCCCAGATGGATCGGTCCTCGTGAGTGATTGGATTCATGGTTGGGACAAGCCCGGAAAGGGCAGGGTCTACCGTGTTTCAAATCCTGCGCTGGCAGGGGATCCATTGGTGCGGGAAACACGTGAGATCCTCAACGAAGGGTTTCGCGAGCGTTCCTACGGAGACCTTGGAGATCTTCTCGGACATCCGGATCGCCGCGTGAGACTGGGCGCGCAGAGGGAGCTGGCTGCCCGGGGGATCGACCGCACGAGGGTGAAGCGTGGTCTCTTTGAGATCCGTTCCATCGGCAAGAGGGCATCGGCGGAACTGACCCGTGCCGCCCGACGAGGAAAAACCCTTCAGGAACGGTTGCATGGCATCTGGGGAATGGGACAGATCAGTCGACGGAAGGCGGACACGGGATTGATCGATCTCCTCAAGCTGCTGCGTGATGATGAGCCGGAGATCCGTGCCCATACCGCCAGGGTGATGGCGGATGCCCGCTATGCTCCTGCTTTGCGCTGGGTGGTCGGGCTGCTTGAGGATCCCAGTCCAAGGGTTCGCTGTTTTGCCGCCGAGGCACTCGGTCGATATCAGGATCCCCGCGCCGTGGAACCGATCCTGAACATGGTCCGGCAGTTTGGGGCGGACGATCCCTACATCCGCCATGCCGTCGCGGCCGCCCTTTCACGGATTGGAGACATGGACAAACTGGTGGTGGCGTCGGCGGATCCTTCCCCGGCGGTCCGTATGGTTTCCGTCCTCGCGCTCCGTCGTCGTGGCTCCTCCGAGGTGGCACTCTTCCTGAAGGATCAGGATCCCTACATCGTGGCTGAGGCGGCGAGGGCGATCAATGACCTGCCCTTGGAGAACTCGATGCCTGAACTGGCCCGGATGGTCCTGGCCTCGAGGACGGTGGTGGGTGATTCACTTCGCGAACAGGAGAACGCCGCGATCATGTTGAAGGGCAGCGTCCAGATGTGGACACAGTTCGCCGATGCCACCGCAAACCGCGTGATGAATGCCGCCTTCCGTGAAGGAAAGGACGAGTATGCCACGGCGCTCTCGCAGGTGGCGGCAAACCGGTTGATCCCTGCCGACCAGCGGACCTTTGCCCTCCAGTTGCTTGGAGACTGGGGAGAGCCTGGAAACCGTGACCGCATCACGGGGCTCTGGCGACCACTGCCTTCACGTGATTCCGTGTCCGCACGAAATGCACTGGGCGTGGTCATCAACCAGGTTCTCTTTGCGAGGGAGGAGGAGGTCAAGCTGGCTGCGATCTCGGCAGCCGAGAAACTGGGTGTCCGCAATATCGGCGAGGCCCTGGGAGGCCTGGTGGGTGACGCCAGCCAGTCCTCGTCCGTGAGACGGGCCTCACTGGATGCCATGGCCGCGTTGAAGCTTCAGGGACTTGATGAGGCGGTGCAGGCCGCACTGGCTTCCGGGAAGGATGTCCTCGTGAAGGCGGCTCGACGGGCGCAGGCGACCTATGGTGCCGGTCGCGGCATTCAGCTTCTGGCCAAGACCATGAAGGAGGGCTCCGCGG
>CAZKNW010000050.1:0-13697 GCA_964554035.1 uncultured Verrucomicrobiota bacterium | reverse complement strand
TCATGCACGTGAATCCTGTTCTCCACGGCCCGGAGTCCGATGGCATCGGTGGCGCCATAGGTCATGCCTCCCTTCACGCCGGCTCCGGCCAAGGCCACTGTGTAGCCCCACGGGTTGTGGTCGCGTCCTGTTCCCTGTTCGTTCATCGGCATGCGTCCGAATTCGCCGCCCCAGATGACCAGGGTGTCATCCAGCAGGCCGCGGGAACGGAGATCCCTGAGTAGTCCGGCGACCGGCTTGTCGGTGGCCTGGCAGTAGTAGCCGTGGTTCTCTGCCACGTCCTTGTGGGCATCCCATCCGTTGGTGCCACCGGAGTAGAGCTGAACGAATCGGACGCCGCGTTCGATCATGCGTCGTGCCAGCAGGCAGCGGCGTCCGAACTCTTCGGTTTCCTTTTGGTCGATACCGTAAAGTCGTTTGGTGGCCTCGGTCTCTCCGGAAATGTCGACGATGTCCGGGGCTTCGGTCTGCATGCGGAAGGCCAGTTCATAGGCGTTCACGCGTGCGGAAAGTTCGTCATCGAAGTCCCGTGCGGACAGGTGGTCCGCATTGAGTTTCCGGATCAGGTCGAGTGCGGCGTGCTGGCGGGAGGCGGAGACCGATTGCTGAGGGCGCAGATTGAGGATGGGGTTCTTTCCCGGGCGCATGGTGGTGCCTTGGTAGGTGGAGGGCAGGTAGCCGTTGCCCCAGGCGGGAGGTCCACCCTTGGGACCGCTGGTCGGGTCCGGCATCACCACGAAGGCGGGCATGCTCTGGTTCTCGGTTCCCAAGCCATAGGCCACCCAGGCTCCCAGACTTGGCCGTCCCATCAGGATGGAACCGGTGTTCATCTGGTAGACCGACTGGGGATGGTTGACGCTGTCGCCGTGGCAACTGCGCAGGACACAGAACTCATCCGCCACCTCCGCCATGTGCGGAAGGAAATCACTCATCTCGATGCCGGATTGTCCCCGATTCCTGAAGGGCTTGATGGGTGCCATCAGCGTGTTCTTGGCCACGTTGCGGCGCGTCATGACAGAACCGAAGCTTTCAGGAAGTGGTTTTCCCGCATATTTGATCAGGTCCGGCTTGGGGTCCCACAGGTCCATGTGACTGGGACCACCATGCATGAAGAGATAAATGACGCGTTTGGCCTTGGCTTCGAAATGAGGAATGCGCGGTGCGAGCGGGTTGAGTGGACTCGTTGCCGAGCTGGCGCGGGCAAGATCACCGGAAAGCAGGTTGGCCAGTGCTATGCCGCCAAAGCCGCCGCCACCGTGCATGAGAAACTCACGACGATTGAATCCGGGCTTGGACTGGCTGTGGGACATCAACCCGGATTCTGCCGAACCGGAGAAGATTGGCAATCATTGGATTGCGATCGGGATTGAATTAGGAAAGCAGGAAATAAGGAATGGATCCGCGGCGCTCACAGAGACGCCGCTACATGGATTCGCAATAGCGGCGCCTCTGTGCCCGCCGCTTTCTGGTTCCTTCATTCCTGCCTTCCTCATTCACCTGGGCTCGTCGCGCACGCCCCAGTCGTCGTAGTGCTTCGCACTTTCGCTGATCCAGTAGGGAGAGGAATCCCAGAGGGGGACGGTCGGAAGCATGGCTTCCCATTCGGCCAGGGATTGGAAGAGTTCGAGGAAGCGTTTCTGACCCTCCATGGACATGTCCTTGGATTCAGCTGGGTCCATGCCGGGCTGGAACAGCTGGGCTGGCCGATGGGAAAGGCGGATGAGCTTGTCGTTGCCATCGAGGATCGCCGCCTGTCCCTGGAGTCGCCAGAAGAGCGTCGGACGCGGGCCGGACTCCTTGCCCAGGAGCCGGGGCAGGAGGTTGATGCCGTCGTAGTCTCCAAAGGCCTTGGAGGCGCGGTTGACATTGCGCTTGTCCTCATGGCTGCGGGGCTTGGGTGCCGGCAGGGGATTTCCTCCAGCTGCAGCCAGGAAGGTCGGCAGGATGTCGAGGGACGAGACCGGTGGGTTGTAGCGCTTGTCGGATGGAAGGGTTCCGGGCCAGGACCAGATCGTCGGTACCCGAACGCCGCCTTCCTTGAGACAGCCTTTCACACCAGAAAGAGGGCCGTTCCAGCTGGCATTGCTGGTGGCGCCTCCGTTGTCGGAAAAGAAGACGATCAACGTGTCCTTGTCCTCCCCTGATTCCTTGAGCCAGTCGCGGATGCGTCCTACTCCCCGGTCGAGGGCATACATCATGGCGGCGTAGGTGCGGCGTTTCTTGTCCTCAATGTGGGTGAAGTGTTTGAGGTCTTCCTCTGTGGCGTGCATCGGTCCGTGTGGCGCGTTGTAGGACATGAAGATGAACCAGGGCTTGTCCCCTTTGGACTCCTTCTTCATCCACTGGAGTCCTTCATCGGTGAAGAAATCGGTCAGGTAGTCGCTGGAGAATTCCTGGACCGGTTCGCCGTTACGTTCGATGGAGTGCTTTCCCCTGGTTGGAAAGTAACTGTGGCCACCACTCAGCATGCCGCAGAAGTAGTCGAAGCCTCTCTCATTGGGATGAAATCCCTTTCCCATGCCCTGATGCCATTTACCGATCAGGGCGGTTGTGTAGCCTGCTGCCTTGAGATGATCGCCAAGGGTATGTTCGCCAGGGGGAAGTCCGAGCAGTTCCTCACGTGTGGCATAGTTGGAGGCAGACTGGTTGAGGTTGCCTTCATAGCCAAAACGACGTGGGTCCCGTCCGGTCAGGAGTCCGGCCCGCGAAGGGGAGCAGACCGGGCTGGCAACATAGCTCTGCGAACAGAAGACGCCTGAATGGGCAAGGGCATCGAGATTCGGGGTCTTCAGGTGTTGGCTCCCGGTGAAGCCCATGTCGCCGTAGCCCATGTCATCGGCGAGGATGATCATCAGATTGGGCTTCGCGGCGCCGGAGGCCCCGATATGAACAAGGAACAAGAGGAAACAGAGGAAACGGATTCTGGACATGGGAGTTTCTACTTGGAGTGCTTCTTGATGAACTCGAGGACCTTTCTCAGCCCGGGATCATTCTCGTTGCCCATGGCGGACGCGATCGTCCCGTGGTTGCGGTCCTTGCCGAGGTAGAGTTCGATGTGGGGATTCTTCTTTCCCTTCATGAAGGCGACCAGGAGCTGGTTTTCCTCGAGTCGCGCTGCCATGTCATTGTCACCCACGAGGACAAGCATGGGTGGTGCATCCTTGGCCACGTGGAAGCTGGGGGCGGCCTCGTCGATGATGGGCTGGTAGCGGTCGATGCCGCGTTCTTTCCTGACTGTGAAGTGGGTGACCATCTGCCCGGCAACCGGGATGTATCCGGCCACTTTGCTGAGATCGACGCCGTGGACCTTCCTGTAGGCCGGGTGCAGTCCGACCATGGCGCTGAGGTAACCACCTGCGGAATGACCTGAGACGAAGACGTTCTCCGGATTGCCGCCATATTCCCCAATGTGGCTCAGCACCCAGGCAACGCTCTCGGAACAGTCCTGGATGTAGGTGGGATACCTGACCTTCGGATAGAGCCGATAGTTGGCTGAGGCGACCGCGATGCCCTCCGATGCAAAACGCTTGGCCACCGCGACGGAGGTCTTACCGTCCTTGTTGCCGGCCTCGATGCCACCTCCGTGGAACCAGACGAGGGTGGTGAAGTTCTTCTTTCCCTTGGGCAGGTAGAGGTCGAGCTTCAGTCGTTCCTTCGCATAGTCGTCGGAATGATGTTGGCCTGCGTAGGAGATGTCCTTCCTGATCTCAATCTCGCCGGCGGCTGCAGCAGCGACAGAGAGAAGTAGGGCAAGTGCCTGAACGATGAATCGGGAGTGCATGGCCGGAGTATGGAGAACCTGAAAGGCGATGCCAACCTGATCTCGACCACGGAGTGGCCGTAAAAGTGGAGCCGTAGGATTGTCGACCACGGAGTGGTCAACGCATGTAGCGCGGGGTGGAATGAAATGGAACCCCGGGAGAACGGTGCAAATATCCCCAATGCCCTGAAGGGGCATACGAAGCGATTTCATCCGTGAGTATCGCGCGCACCTCCGGAGCGCCGAAGTTTGTTTTGTCCGCCCCCCCGGGTTATCACCCGGGGCTACACGCGTTGGCCCCATCTGGGGCCTCCGTGTTCCCTGTGCCTCCGTGAGAGATCCAACAACGCGTGGAAAAACGATTCTCAAAACCGAGCTTGCCGCATTATGCTCTCGAACATGAAGCACCTCCTTTCGATCTGCATGATAGTCGTGTTGTCTTTGTCTCCGGCTGCCTTTGCCCAGAAGAAGAAGCCGGCAGGGCCACCCCAGTATGACAAGTCGGTTCCCAAGCCCACCTATTCCGAAGTCAAGTATGGGGACCATGAGCGCCACGTCCTGGATTTCTGGAAGGCCGATTCCGACAAACCCACGCCGGTGGCCTTTGTCATCCATGGCGGTGGATGGAGCGGTGGCGAGAAGGAGCGCCTGAATCGCTTTGCTGATCCCAACGCCCTTCTGAAGGCAGGGATCTCCGTGGTGGCGATCAACTATCGCCTGATGAAGCATTCGCAGGATGTGGTGCCGCCGGTAAAGGCGCCCCTGCATGATGCGGCCCGCGCGCTTCAGTTCGTGCGCAGCAAGGCGAAGGAGTGGAACATCGACAAGAAACGCATCGGTGCGGCCGGTGGTTCCGCAGGAGCGTGCAGCAGCCTGTGGCTGGCCTTTCATGACGACCTTGCCGATCCCAAGAGCAAGGATCCCGTGCTGAGGGAATCCAGCCGCCTCTGGTGTGCCTCGGTCACCGGTGCCCAGACCACGCTGGATCCCAAGCAGATGAAGGAATGGACTCCGAACAGCCGTTATGGAGGTCATGCCTTTGGGATCCAGGGCTTTGCGAAGTTCCTCGAGAAGCGCGATGAGATCATGCCGTGGATCAAGGAGTTCTCTCCCTACCACAACGTCAGCTCGGATGATCCTCCCGTCTTCCTGAACTACGGAAAGGAGCCCAATGTTGGACAGGCGGAGAAGGATCCGACCCATTCAGCCAACTTTGGTGTCGGACTTCTGGACCACTGCAAGGACAAGGGCGTCAATTGCACCCTCTACTACCCGGGTGCCAAGGGTGCGAAATACAAGAGCACCACCGAATACCTGATTGCCACCCTCAAGGCGGATCGATGAAGGCATTTCCGTGTCTTTTGATCTGCCTGTTGCTGGCCACCGGGGAGCTTCAGGCAGCGGATGGTTTTCGTCCCCTTTTCAATGGCAAGGACCTGTCCGGCTGGGACGGGGATCCCAGGCTCTGGAAAGTGGAGAAGGGTGTCGTCGTTGGTACCTGTTCCGGGCCAGATGCCCTGGAGCACAATTCCTTCCTTATCTGGCGGGGCGGTGAAGTGGAGGACTTCGAGTTGAAGGCGACCGTTCGTGTGATCGGTGACAACAACTCGGGCATCCAATACCGCAGCCGCGAGAGGAAGGACATCGGACCTTGGGTGATCTCCGGCTATCAGTGTGATGTGCATCCGGCGATCGAACACACCGGCATGACCTACGAGGAGAAGGGACGGGGGATTTTTGGCCTCAATGGCAGGGATGTCCTTCTGGGCCCGGATGGCGTCCGCTGGCAGACGGGCAACCATGAACCGGTCAAGGTGGATCTATCGGAATGGAATGAATTCACGGTGATCGCCCGGGGGAATCATCTGGTTCACAAGGTCAATGGAAGGATCACGTCCGAACTCGTGGATTGTCACGAGGAAGGGCGTTCCTTGAAGGGGCTGGTGGCGATCCAGCTTCATCGCGGCAATGCAAATCGAGTGGAGATCAAGGGCATCGAGCTGAAGGAGTTGCCAACACAACCGGTTCGTCCCTTCGCTCTTCCTGCCAATGCTCATCGCATCGACAAGCCAAGGACCTCCAATCCCCAGGGGACAGGACCCATCCAGAAGAAGGGTGAGTAAGGCTACTCATGGGAGCGCGGAATTTATTCCGCACGGGTGTTTGTGGTATGGCGCAAGTAGCTCTTCTTGCGGACTGAAGTCCGCGCTCCTATCTGAACGGCTCGATCCCCAATGTTGACCCGTGCGAATTGCTGGAGGATTCTCCGGCCATGCACCTTCGTTTTGTCTCTACAGTTCTTGCTGTCTTTCTGCTTCTCCTTCCGGCCTCAAGGGCTGCCGAGGATTTCCCACTTCGTCCTGCCGTCGAATGTCATACACGTGCGGGACTCCCGAACTTTGAGGCGAAGCTGAAGCAGGGGGGCGAGGTCAGGATCGCCTACCTGGGTGGCAGCATCACGGCGGCGGCTGGTTGGCGTGTGCATTCGAGGAAGTGGTTCCAGGAGCAATACCCCAATGCCAAGGTGGAGGAGATTCATGCCGCCATCGGAGGCACGGGTTCCGACCTCGGTGTCTTCCGTCTTCATAACGATGTCCTCCGCCACAAGCCGGACCTGCTTTTTGTGGAGTTCGCCGTGAATGATGGCGGTGCACCTCCCGAACGGATTCACAAGGCCATGGAAGGCATCGTCCGCCAGACTTGGAAGGCCGATCCCGAGATCGACATCTGCTATGTCTACACCCTGAGTCAGCCGATGCTTCCCGATCTGCATGCCGGAAAGATGCCGAGGGCCGCGAGTGCCATGGAAATACTGGCGGATCATTACAGGATTCCTTCGATTCACTTCGGAGTGAAGGTGGTGGCCATGGAGAAGGCTGGGGAACTGATCTTCAAGGCGCCGAAGCCCAAGAACATTGCGGAAGCCAAGCCAATGGTCTTTTCCTCAGACGGCGTGCATCCCCATGTCGAGACGGGACACAAGGTCTATGCGGAGACCATTGCACGTTCCTGGCCGGCGATCGTGAAGGCGGGAGGGAAACCTGCGCCCCACAAGCTTGGAAAGCCCCTACGTAAGGATCATTGGGCCGACGCCAAACAGATCGCCATCGATGAATCCATGCTCAAGGGAAAGTGGGAGAAGCTTCCCGTGGAAGACGGACTTGGGAAACGGTTCAACCGAAACATGCCACAGCTCTTTCGTGCCAGGGAGCCGGGTGCCTCGCTTGAGTTCACGTTGAAGGGGAGTGCCGCCGCCGTGTTCGATCTGCTTGGACCGGATGGAGGTCGACTGGAGGTCCAGGTGGGCGACAAGGATGCGCGAAAGGCCAATCGCATCGATGGCTACTGCACCTATCATCGCATGAGTAAACTCAACCTGATCAACGATGCGCCGACCGGGCCCTATCATGTGAAGGTAACGCTCCTGCCTGAACAGCTCGACAAGCGGAACATCCTCTTTGAAAAGAATCGCGACTATTACGACAAGAACACGGCCCGTTACGAAGACCATACCTGGTATGCCAGTTCCTTGCTGATCATCGGAGAAATAGAATGAAGACAATTCGCAACGCCATACTGGTTCCTCTGTTCCTTGCTTCCTTATCCATTTTCGCAGCCGACCGTCCCAACATCCTGGTCGTCATGGTGGATGACCTGGGGTTCTCGGATCTGGGTTGCTATGGCAGTGAGATTGAAACACCGAACCTGGATTCGCTGGCCGCCAATGGGCTTCGGTTCAATCAGTTCTACAACACGGCCAAGTGTCATTCCTCACGCATCAGTCTCCTGACCGGCCGTTATGCCATCCAGGCGGGCGACGTCGGGCTGGGGAAGGCGGTGACCTCGGCTGAAGTCCTTGGCAAAGCAGGATACTTCACGGCCATGTCCGGCAAGTGGCACCTGAAGAAGGAGCCGACCGACTTTGGCTTTCAACGTTTCTTCGGCCACCTCAGTGGTGCCTGCGATTACTTCAAGGGAGACAGGACCTTTCGTTTGAATGGGGAACCCTGGACGGTGCCGGACAAAGATTTCTATACCACAGTGGCGGATGTGGACCACGCGCTGGGTTTCCTGGGCGAGGCGCGTAAGACCGACAAGCCCTGGTATCTCTATATCGCCTTCAATGCGCCGCACGCGCCGTTGCAGCCCCTAAAGGAAGACAATGAAAAGTATCTTGGGAAGTATGACAAGGGGTGGGATACCGTTCGCGAGGCACGGGTCCGCAAGATGGAGCGCACCGGGCTGTTTCCTGCCGGCTTCAAGGCCTCGCCCCGGCCGGAGAGCATTCCGGCGTGGAAGGACATGCCCAAGGAAAGGCAGGTTTGGGAGGCACGCCGCATGACCGCCCTTGCCGGGATGATCGACCGGGTGGACCAGGAGCTGGGCAGGGTGATTGCCGACCTGAAGAAGGCCGGCGAGTTTGAGAACACCTTCATCCTGTTTGTCTCCGACAACGGAGCCTGTCCCTATGACCGGACCAGCAATGGCATGAACCTCGAGCCCTATGAGCCGGGAGCCCGCTGGAGTGACAGCACCGGTTGGGCATGGGCACGCAATACTCCCTTCCGTTTCTACAAGCAGAACCAGTTTGAGGGTGGGATCTGCACGCCCGGGATCGCCCATTGGCCTGCAGGGCTGGATTGGGAAAAGGGAACCGTCCTTCAGGAGCCGCTGCACCTCGTGGACGTCCTGCCGACCCTTGCCGAGATGGCCGGCACGGATCTGCCCCAAAGCTGGCCGGGCAGGGAATTGGAGCCGGTTTCCGGGATGTCGTTCCTGCCCCTCCTGAAGGGAGAACATCAAAGACGTGGAGCACCGATTCATTTCCTCTTCGCCCAGGACCGTGGACTTCGGGATGCCGACTGGAAACTGGTCAGTTTCAAGAGCGAGCCGTGGGAACTTTACAACCTGGCCGAGGATCGGACCGAGCTGGATAACCTGGCTTCGAAGTATCCTGAGCGCGTCGCCACGATGAGCCGTCTATGGCACGAAATGACGGAGAAGGTTCTCAAGGCACCCGCCTCGGCGAACAGGCCTGTTTCAGAGAAGGTGGTGCCGCATGTCCATCCGGAATGGACCGCCTTTGACCAGCCGCTGGGCCCGACCGGCAAGAAGGTCTCAGGGAAGAGTCGTAAGGGCGGCGGCAGGAAGCCGATCCGTGCCCGCAAGAACACGCGCCTGACGACCGCACGTGGGATTCTCAACGTCGAACTGACGGGTGATGACGGTGGCCTTGCCTTTGACAGCATCCAGGATGTTGAGGCTCCCGGACCTTACCGGCTGATGTTTGCGATCCATGCCCAGGCAGGAACGGGTGGAGAGCTTTATTTCACCACGGATGCCAAGACCATCCTTCCCAAGGGCAGCCACCTGACTTTCGGCATTCCGAATGACGGTGAATGGCATGAAATGAATCTGGAGCTCAAGACCGACAAGGTGATCACGGCGTTGCGGTTCGATCCCGGCGATGGAACCGGCAAGGCAACGATCCGCGACCTGCGGCTGACGGACAAGGAAGGCAAGGTGCTGAAGCGCTGGCCTTAAGCTTCCGGACTTGGAGCCAGAAACGCGTTGATCAGTCGGGAAGCGTTTGCTCTTCTCTCTGGAGCCATGTTGCGATGGAAAGGCCAGAGACCGCTTGCATTGGGGATCTTGATCATCCTCATCGCTGCCTTTCCGTTTTTCTCCTTGGCGGCCAACCGGGGTAACCTGGGGCCCTTCATGAACGGTGCCTTTCCATCGGCCGCTCCCAACACCTCACCGGTCAGGCTGGTGGAGGCCTTTCCCGGACAGAACTTCGATTATCCAATGGGGCTTGTAGAGCTGGAAGGGAGGGATGAGTTCCTGGTCTACAATCGCCAGGGAGTGGTCCATCGAATTCCCTCGGACCCTGGCAGTGGGAGCAAGGAACTCGTCCTGGATCTCTCGGACCGGGTGGTGGTCCTTCAGGACAGCTGCTTCTACAAGCTGGTGCTTCATCCTCACTTCTTTGACGAAGGGCATCCGGGCAGGGGAAGCCTTTTCGTCTACTACCAGGCTGGCGATCCGACCACAACCGTGGTCAATAACCTCTATTTGTCGAAACCGGTCACCAGTCGACTCTCCAGGTTCCTGGTGGACATGGATACCTTCGTGGCGGATCCGGATTCCGAGGTCATCCTTCTGGACCAGCAGATCCTGACCACGATTCACCATGGCGGCGCCATGTTTTTTCATCCGGTGGATGGCTTCCTCTACTTCACGGCGGGTGACGATGGTCCCAGCCTGGAGGCCCAGTCCATTCGTCGGAAGCTGCTCAGTGGGGTGTTCCGCATTGATGTGGACATGGATCCCTCGAAATCCCATCCCATTCGCAGGCAGCCACTTGACGGAGTGACGGCCAACTATTGGATTCCCAACGACAATCCCTTTGTGGACGACGATGGCGAGGTGCTGGAGGAATTTTTTGCCCTTGGAGTTAGGTCTCCGCATTCCATGACTCATGACCCGGTCCGGGATTCCATCTGGGTAGGCGATGTGGGGACAGCGAGGTATGAGGAAATCTCGAGTGTTACCCCGGGTGCCAATCTTGAATGGTTCGGCAAGGAGGGACCGTATCTGGTCAGTCCCAGCCAGCTTGAGGATATCGAAGGAGTCCGGCAGGCCCCCTTCTTCAGCTACGCCTACGGGGTAGGTCCCAAGGAACAGGGAGGGGATGGTTGTGTCATTATTGGACCCGTCTATCGAGGTAACCTTCTCGACCCGGGCCTGCAGGGACAACTGATCTTCGGGGATTTCCGATCGGGCCGGATCTGGGCATTGAATGTCACGCCGGGACCAGGGGAAAGGGAGGTCACCTACCTAGCGAGCCTGAATCCCGCCACAGGAAGGGACCTCTGCAATTTTGCCACTGACCTTTCGGGCGAGGTCTACTGCATTCAGTTGAATCCGGGCCGGATCTGGCGTCTTGAGGCGGCCGAGCCGCACTTGAACGCGATCCCATCCCGGCTTTCCCATACCGGACTCTTTACGGATCTGCAGGGGCTTCAACCTGGTGGGGGGCTGGTCCCCTTCGAGGTCAGGCAACCCTTCTGGAGTGACCGGGCCGTCAAGAAGCGCTGGATGGGGATTCCAAACAATGGTGCACCTTACGAGGCAGGGGAGACCGCTCCCGCTTCGCTCAACGATGCCTGGCAGTTGCCTGTGGGCTCGGTCGTGGTGAAACACTTTGATCTGCCGGTGGGCGATGGAATGAAGCGGCTTGAAACCCGGGTCATCGTGCACGCGGAGAATGGGGGACACTACGGTGTGACCTACCGGTGGAATGAGGAACAGTCTGATGCGGACCTGATCCTTGAGGGAATGAGCGAGGAAGTCCCCTTGGGTGACGGATCATTCCAGAAGTGGACCTTTCCCGGGATCAGGGACTGCAGTGTCTGCCACAACGAGGAGGCGGGCTATTACCTTGGAATCCGCACGGAGCAGCTCAACCTGACACGCGAAGGATCGGCCATGAACCAGATCCACGAGCTGGCTGCCCTGGGCGTATGTGAGCTTCCCGGGGAGATGGGCGACATGTCGAACTGGCCTCAACTGACGCGGCTGGACGACGAAGGTGCCACGCTCGGGGAAAGTGTCCGCACCTACCTTGCCGTCAATTGCGCCTACTGCCATCGGCCGGCGGGCAGGGGACCTTCCTTCGATGGACGGTTTTCCACACCCCTTTCCTTCAAGAAGCTGGTGGAGACGCCGGTCTTTTCCGTGCATGGGAGCCAGAGGGACTCCCTGGTCCGTGCGGGTCATCCGGAAGAATCCGAGTTGCTCAGGCGAATGGGGGTGGTGGGAGGCAACCAGATGCCGCCCCTCGGGCGTAACCTGGTGGACGAGCAGGCCAATCGTCTGGTCACTGCCTGGGTGAAGGCACTGGGGGAGGCTGAGGCAGAGCCCGGAATGAGCATTCACTGGTTTCATGACGTGGACTTGACGGTGGCAGCCGGGGTCGATGTGGTGAACGAGGTGGACTTTGTCTGGGAGGGAGGAAGTCCCCGAGAAGGAATCGCGCAGGATGGATTTGGCGCGCGTGTCAGCGGCATTTTCACGGTGCCTCGGACAGGGCGTTACGAGATCACGGCCTCCACGGACGACGGGACCCGGCTATACGTGGATCGACGACTCATGGTGGATGCCTGGATTCCGCAGTCGGAAACCCCGAATGTGGTCAGTCTCGACTGGAATGAAGGCGAGGAGCATCTGGTGGAGATGGAATACTTTGAGGCGGGAGGAACGGCCACGATGCGATTGAGCTGTCTCTTTGAAGGGGAGGACGGGGAAGACGAGACTTTGGATGACGTGAATCTTTTCACCGGCGAGCACATGAGGGTGAGTGATGGCTGGCTGGATCTTGCCACGCGTCCGGTGCTGGAGATGAGCGAGGCTGGCGAAGGCGGGCTTCGGGTCCGGTTGTTTGAGGAAGGGGGAACCTTTTCACTCGAGATGAGCCGGGACCTCATGAACTGGATTCCTGTTTCTGAGGGGACCAACGGCTTTTACGAGGTCGTCCCCCGAAGCCAGGGGACGTTCTTCCGGATCAAGGAGTAGGCTGGCTCTTCGGCTTCACCGGTTCTAACCTTGCCTCATGCTTTTCCATTCAAGTCGGCATTCAGCTTGGGCGACCTTCCTTGCCTTTGCGGCATCAATGATCGCGGCCGAGGCCCAGCGATTGGGTGTGGTGCCGGATGGCGCGATGAAGGTGGAAACCCATGGCGCCAGCATTGTCTGGGCGCATGAGCTCAAGCCGGGCGCCGAGCTTCCCGCCAACATGACGCACCAGACCTTTGAGTCGAGGCTGGCGGGTGCCAGGGTGGGCTACTGCATCTACCTGCCACCCGCCTACGACACGAGCAAGGCGGAGCGCTACCCGGTCATCTACAATCTCCATGGCAATGGTGGGAACACCGAGTTTCATGGCATGGAGGAGGCGGAGCTGCTGCACAAGGGCATCCTTGAAGGCAAATGGCCACCCATGATCATGGTCTTTCCCAATGGTGGCATCAGCACCTTCTACAAGGATTCCCACGATGGAGTGATTCCCATGGAATCGATCGTCATCAAGGAGCTGATCCCGCACATCGATGCGACCTATAGGACCATCGCCTCACGGGAAGGGCGCTGCATCGAGGGTTTCTCCATGGGAGGAAGGGGCTCGACCCGGCTTGCGGTGAAGCATCCCGACCTCTTCTGCTCGCTCTTCTGTCAGGCGGGTAATGTACCCGCCATGCTGGAGAAGTATGATGAAGGCGGAGACTGGAAGAGCATCATCAACGGCTACCTCGGCCCGGATCGACAGGCCTACGTGGACAACGATGTTTTTGCCGTGACCGAGAAGAACCTGAAGCAGATCAAAGGCAGGCTGCGCATCCTGATCGCCTGCGGAACAAAGGATGGCGGACACCTGCCCACCGTGCGCAATTTCCACAACCATCTCGTGAACCTCAAGGTGGACCATACCTACATGGAGCTGGAAGGAATGGGGCACAAGAAGTCCGAGATGATCAAGCGCATGGAACCCATCTGGTTCGACTACCATGTGGAGTCCATACGACTGGCTTCCGGGAAGGGAAAGAAAGGGAAGTAGAGGCAGGGAGCGTGGAGGGCCACCTCCGTGCATTGCTTTCAGCGAGGGCATACGAGGCGTCTTCGTTCTGATCCGGAGGACCCTTTTTCAGGATCGCCTTTTCGCGATGCTTCATGCAGAAAAGGGAATCCCGATGAAGACGATTCTCAAAGCCCTTTTCATTCCTCTCTTCCTTGCTTCCTTATCCGTATCTGCAGCCAGGCCCAACATCATCGTGATCTTTACGGATGACCAGGGTTACCATGATCTGGGCTGCTTTGGTTCCACCAAGATCAAGACACCCCACATCGACCAGATGGCGAAAGAGGGACTGCGCCTGACCAG
>CAZKNW010000049.1:9877-13736 GCA_964554035.1 uncultured Verrucomicrobiota bacterium | reverse complement strand
GGACGGTGTTGGTCAGACCTTTTCAGCGCGCTTCTTCAGGGGGGAGACTGAGACCGTGGTCCTGGATGCGGTTGCCGATTCCTATGTCTATGACAGCGACTCAGGAGCCGATTCCAACTACGGCGAAGCAACGACTCTGGTCGTCAAGAAATCCGGTCCGGGCTACAACCGGGAATCCTATCTCCGCTTTGACGTTCCTGAAGTGGGAGGAACCCTGCTGGGAGCCAGCCTTGGTCTCACATGTCTTTCCGCTTCCGAGCCCGGGAACCATGAGGTCCTCAAGGTGGACGACAACGGCTGGATTGAATCGGGAGAGGGAGGCCTCACCTGGAACAACAGGCCGCTTGCTTCGGGAGAAGCACGCGCCACCTGGTTTCCCGTCGTGGGAGAAGAAGTCAAACTCGAGGTGAGGGGTGCGGTCTCTGGAGCCGGGCCCTTGTCCCTTCTTGTGAGGGGTGCGGAGCAGACTTCCAACGGCTATGTGACCTATGCATCCAGAAGCCATTCAACCGCATCAAAGAGACCCTCGCTGTCCCTTCTTGTTGGGCAGGTGCCGCCGCTTGTGAAACTGGTGCAACCGGCGGATGGGGATTTTCTTTCGAGGGTCGGCGAGGTCTTGCTGGTGGCCGAGGTGGAGGATCGGGGAAGCGGCATTGTTGCGGTGGATTTCATCAAGGATGGACAGCTCGTAGGTTCCGACACAGAGGCTCCCTACGAGTTTCTCTTGGCCCTTGAAGGTGGGGTCAGGGAACTTTCGGCCGTGGTCAGGGCGGACAATGGGCTTTCCAGTTCCAGCCTGATCAGCAGGATCGAGGTGGCGCGTACACCTGTCGCCGAGGGAGGTTACGTCCAGACCCCGATCGGTGAGTCCCTTGAGATTGATCTCCTTGGACGGGTCATGGACGGCGATACCGATTCGTCCGACCTGCTCTTTCAGTTGGGAGATTCACGGAATGGGACAGCGGTCCTGTTGGAGGATGGCCACACCGTGCGCTTCATGCCCGGGATGGGTTTTGCAGGTGTGGCCGAATTTGATTTTACGGTGACCGATACCTCGTCGGATCCCCGCTTGGTCCTGCTATACGATTTCCGCGACGATTCCCTGTCGGACCGCTCCGGCTTTGGTCGGGATGCCTCACTGAACATCCAGGGAGATGGTAGTTACAGCTTTGTTGCCGAGGCTCCCGGTCCCTTTGCGGGGTTCGGGCAAAGAAGCCTGCGCCTCATGGACAACGGAACCAGTGGTGCCGTACGCATGGAGCGCAGCCTGGGACTGGATGTGTTGAATCTGGCAACGGAGGACTGGACTGTTGCCGGTTGGTTCCGAAGGGACAGCGCGGCGAATCGCGATGCCATCGTTCAGTTTGGAAACTCGGGAGGCTATGCGAGCGATGCGCTCACCCTCGCCTTTTACGGAACCTCGGAGACCCTGAATCTCCGGAATTACGATGGCAGTGTCCAGGACGTGAGCCTTGGACGTTCGAATGTGGGGACCGGAGTCTGGCACCACTTTGCAATTGTTCGTGAGGGAGGTCGTCTCGACTGGTATCTGGACGGCGAACTCGCTGGGACCGATTCCGATTTTCATCTGGCATTTGATAATGGGGACCCGGTGAAATTTGGCGGCGTTTCGGAAGGGTTTCTGGATCGTTGGCTGAATGGGCACCTGACGGATCTGGTCATGTTCTCCGGTGCTCTCGACGCGGGGGAGGTCGGGCGTCTCCGGCAATGGCCGGCGCGGTGGTTTGCCGGCCAGATCGGTACGTCCACCATGCGCGTGGGCGTCGGAACCCTTTTCGAACAGTGGGCGGCCAGCGCTGCGCCATCCCAATCCGTCATGGATCCCGATGTCGATACGGACGGGGATGGAATCAGCAACTGGGAGGAATACCTCCTGGGTTCCGATCCTGAAGTGAAGGATGCCGGAACCGATTTCGTCGTGAGTCGCACTGGAGAAGGCGTCGTTCTCCAGATCCGGTTGCCTGATGCGTCAGGGGTGGGCTACGAAGGACTGGAACGGAGAATGGATCTTCTGCATTCAAGCAGCGGGGTCTCCGGGCCATGGAGCCCGGTGGATGGCTGGACGGATCTTCCGGTCCAGGCTGGCGGCATCGATTTTCCGGTGGTGCTGGAAGGGAACAGCGGATTCTACCGACTTCGGGTGCGACTTCAGTAGCGATGGAGCCGGAATCGGGTTCTGCAGGTCGAAGCTCGTTCGTGACCTTGGTGTGTCGAATGGTCTAAGGTTCCGACATGGTGACCAAACAAACTGCGGCTTCGCTCCTTGTCCTTTTCCTGCTGGCGGGTTCCGTGGGTTACGCCGATGACTGGCCTCGTTGGCGTGGACCTGAGAACAGTGCCAGTGTTGCAACCGGGAATTACCCTTCCGTGCTGGATCCCTCCAAGGTGGTCTGGAAGGTTGCCCTTCCGGGGAAAGGGTGCTCCACGCCGATCATCCTCAATAGGACCCTTTTCCTCACAGTGCCTTCAGAAGGTGAGGATGCCGTGCTTGCCTATGACATGAAGGGGAGGAAATTGTGGGAGACGCGGTTGGGAGAAGAGAAGGAGGGGCGGCATCGGAATGGCTCAGGCAGCAACCCTTCTCCGATCACCGATGGAAAGTCCCTTTACGTGAACTACAAGAGCGGGACGCTCGCGGCACTGGACCTGATGGGGAAGGTGAAGTGGAAACTCAACCTGGTGGATCAGTATGGTCCCGTCTCGCTCTACTGGGACTATGGCACTTCACCTGTCCTGACACGGGACCACGTGGTCATTGCCCGCATGCACGAGGGTGATTCGTGGCTGGCGGCCTTCGACAAGGAGACCGGTGGTTTGGTCTGGAAGGTGGACCGGAACTACAAGACGCCCAGGGAAGGCGATCATGGCTATGCCTCACCCCAGATCATCCGGCATCAAGGAAGCGATGCCATCCTTGTCTGGGGAACAGGACACCTGACAGCCCACAAGCCTGAGGATGGATCCATGCTCTGGTCCTGTGGCGGCTTCAACCCGGAGGAGAAGGCCCTTTGGCCCGCCGTTGCGACGCCTATCGTTGTGGGTGACATGGCTGTGGTGCCTTATGGGCGGAACGATCGGAAGCTTCCGAGGTTGCATGGCATCAAGCTGGGGGGCAGCGGCGATGTCACCTCCACACATCGCCTCTGGATGCGGGACGACATCAGCTCCTTTGTTCCAAGTCCGGCCTCCTACAAGGGTGGTGTCTACTTGCTTCGCGACCGTGGAGAGATCGAGTGCGTTGATCCTGTCACCGGAAAGAACCACTGGAGTGCTGCTCTGCCCAAGGATCGTTCCAACTACTATGCCTCGCCCCTGATTGCGGGTGGCAAGCTTTACGCGGCAAGGGAGGACGGGGTGGTTTTCGTGGCGGATGTGGAAGGGGAGTTCAGGCTCCTTTCCGAGAACGATCTTGGAGAGCCCATCATCGCGATGCCGGTCCCGTTCGACGGCCAGATCCTCATCAAGGGGACGAAGAATCTTTTTCTCTTTGGAAGTGGCTCGTGACGGAATGCCGCCCTTGTTCGATTCTCAGTCTCGTGACAAGATGGGTGCTGGCGTGCCTGCGATGACCTGTCTTCACCAAACACCCTGTTTTTAAGGACCGACTATGTAGTCCTCGAGGCTGCCAACGGTCCGGAAGCCCTCAAGACCTGGGAAAAGAGGCGCGATGAAATCGATTTGCTACTGACGGACATGATCATGCCCGGTGGCATGACCAGACTGGAACTGGCGGCTCGCGTCCGTGGGGAAAAGCCGGATCTCAAGGTGGTGGTCTCTAGCGGCTACAACCCGGAAGTGACGGAGGCTGTGGCTTCTCTCATTCGTGCCCAGGGTTGGA
>CAZKNW010000049.1:0-9867 GCA_964554035.1 uncultured Verrucomicrobiota bacterium | reverse complement strand
CTGACAGTCTGGCGGCGCGGGGCATGGGCTACCTTCCAAAACCTTTCGGGCTTGCCCGGCTTTCTTCGGTCATCAGGGACTGCCTGGATTCGGACTGAGGCTTTGAAGGCTGAGCTCACCTCTTCATGTTCCGCTGCCACATGCGGTCGATGCGCTGCTGCTCCGCCACTTGGTTCATCTGCTCGCGGCTCCGCGCTGCCTGCTCATCGCCGTCCATGCCTCCATCGGGATCGGCGAAGAAATTGAAAACAGCACCCATGAGGTTCATTCGCTGCTGCTGTTGGAATCTCTGCAGGGCGAGACGGGCATCCTGGTTTCCCTTGCGTGCCGCTTCCTGAATCAGGGCCATCCCCTTGGACTGGTTCTGTTTGACTCCTTTGCCATCGTAATAGCAATAACCTATCACATAGGTGCCTTCGTGGGATCCGAGCTCATGGGCTTTCATGCCGGCCTCGAATCCTTTCTTGGGGTCTGGAGGATCATCTCCCCAGGTCAGGTAGATACCGACTGCGGCCAGTCCGTCGCGGTATCCCAGATCCGCCGATTTCTGAAAATACTTGAGCGCTTCCTCTTCATCCTGCTTGACGCCATCACCCTCGGCATAACAGGTGGCGAGATAGTAAAGGCTGGGTGCATGGTCCTGGGCGGCCGCCTTCCTCCACCACTTCACGGCCTCATCAATGTCCTGCTCCACTCCGCGGCCCTTGTCGTAGTGCTTCCCAAGGTACCACTGACTGTCCGGGAATTCCTTGCTTTCCATGAAGCACTCCAGCGCCTTGCTGTAATCGATCTTTGTTCCTTGTCCCCAAAAATGGAGTGCGCCGAGACGTGAGAATGCCTCCTTGTCGCCCAGTTCCGCGGCACGTTCGAAATATCCCTTCGCTTCGCGTGGATTGTAGTGATTGCCTTCCTTGTTGATTGCGATCTCACCCAGGTTGAAGAGGGCGTCCACGTAATCCTGCTCGGCGGCCTTGCGATACCACTCGATGGCCTTGTCCAGGTCCTTCTCCACATCCTTTCCAAAGTCATACCGTGCGCCGACACGGAACTGCGATTTCGCATGCCCCTTTTCGGCTCGATGAAGGTCACGTTCAAAGGGCGTTTTCCACGGTTGGTAGAAACCCAGCCATGCCACGAGTAGTACACCCACGATACTTCCAGCGAGGATCAGTCGCTTTCGGAATTTTCCAGGATCCGCCTTGATTCCTTCGGAGGCCTTTTCAGCTTTGTCCTTCAAATCCGAGGCGGCCTTTCCCGCCTTGTCCTTCAGATCGGAAGCTGCCTTTCCCGCCTTGTCCCTGAGATCCTTGACCTTTTCGGAATCCTGCAGCCCCGAGACCGCCTCAGCTGCCTTCCGGGCGGTGATGGTGGCGGCCTTGGCCAGACCGGCCATCCCGGATTTCAATGCAGCTGAGGCGCTCTCCTCCTTGGCGTCGTTTGTCTCGAGAGCGGGTTCGGCTTTCAAGGTGGTTTGTCCGCCGCAGTGGGGACATTCAATCTCCTGCCCTGTCATCTCCCTCGGAAAAGCCAGGTGTCCTTCGCAATGAAGGCAGGATCCCTTGATGGTTTTTTCCTGTGACATGATTGAGAGTGTCGCTTTTAAAGGCTTTCAGATCGAGAACGGATGGGGAGAACCGTCTTGCACGAAAAAAGTGAAAAAATGTCCCCGAGGAAATCGAAACAGCCGATGGGGACCCTGCTGAAAGAGTGGGGCTTGGAGTCAATCGCTCTTGGCGGCATCGGTGGCTTCCTTCTCCTGTTTCGGAGGTGGAGGAGATGCCTTCACGATCATCCAAAAGAACTCTGTCTCGTTGAGAAGATAATCACCCCGGGAATCATCGGTGATGAAACTCCGGCTGGCCTTGTGTGTGATTTCCGGTTTGGAGCCTTCCTCGTGAAGCAGGATCTGAACAGGTCCGCTGAAGGATTCCGTCTCGGCGGAAGCGATGAGTTGGAGTGTTGTCTCCTTGTCCTTGGGGGCAACCTTTCCCTCCTTGAGAGTGATGCCCTTGGGCAGGCCCATGATGGAAATCGACATCGTCGCATTGTGACCATGCTCACGAATCACCTTCAGCTTTAAATCCGTGGTCTTTCCGGCCTCCAGCGAGATGATCTCCTTTTCGCAAGTGATGGAGACCGTGGGCTTTGTCTTCTCAATGACCAGGAGGTAGCGAAGGTCGCTGCCGCCACGCATGAACCGGTCACTGATCTCCACCGCATACTCTCCCTCGGTCGCCTTCAGGTGATACTCCGGATCGCGATAAGGTTTCGTGTCATCAACCTCCCTCAGGAGCTTGCCGTCAGGACGATGGATGGTCATCACGGGATCCATGGGGAAGCCGTGGCGGTCGGATTCCACCCGCAGGGTGAGTTGGTCATCCTTGCTTGCTGCAAATCGATAACGATCGATTTCGCCGGGGCGGGATAGAAGGCCTGCCAGTCTTGAAGGGGTCTTGACCATCTGTGGCTCGTTGCCGGTCCGGTTTTCATCTGTATCACTCTCAAACCCGATTCCCGGCGATGTCACTCCGTTGGTGGAAATGGTCAATCGATAAACCGATGAGGAGCTCCCGGCAAACCCGACCCGGGTTGATGCCTTGTGTTCGATCGCCAGGACCTGCAGCCAGTGGTCTCCAGTCTCTTGTGCCTCGTAGAAGACAAAGGGATCAATCGTATGTGAGTCGCTTCCCAGCGCTACCTCATGTCCACGCGGATCGTGGACGCGGATGAAGGGGTCCACGAGCGAACGCATTCGATAGGCATCCAGTTGCGCTGATATGGATTGTCCCTTCTTCATGGAGATCCTGAAGAAGTCCGTGTCACCCCGCCTGCCCAAGGTGCCGTTGATGACCGTCGGGAGTTCCACGATGATCTGGGCATCCTTCATGGATCCGTTGTCTTCCTTTTCGATGGCTTCCGGCAGATTTCCGGCCACGAAGAACCTGACGTCTGAAGCTCCGTCCTTGCTGTGCATCCGGACAAGGTAGGGGCCTGGCGGAACGGAGGGATCCAGGGAGACCGTGAATTTCCCCTTGGTCTCCAGGGGGGAGAACGAAATGCCTTGATGGTTGCACCACAGGTTTGCCGGCCATGAATCAAACTTGCCAAGAGCCGTGACGGTATTGGTACTTCCAGTCCTGCCACCGGGAGGAAGCAAGGCATCCAGGCGAGGAGCCGCACCCTGGGCAGTCACTGATGCCAGGGCGAGGAGGCAGGCGAGCTGGGTTCCCCTCATCAGGCGAAGAGTTCCTTGATCAGGCGTCCCTTGTCGACAAGCTGGATTGGGCGCCCGGCGGGTGTGTGCAGCACCTGGGTGTGATCAATTCCCATCTTGGTGTAAAGGGAGGCGGCGAAGTCCTCGGGGGCATAGACGTTGTCGTTAGCGTAGTAGCCCTTCACGTCGGTTGCCCCCACGATCTGTCCTCCGGGAACCCCGGCTCCCCCCATCATGACCGACATGGCGAAGGACCAATGATCCCGGCCACCACGGCTGTTGACCTTGGGGGTGCGTCCAAATTCGCCAAGGCAGACGACCAGGGTGTTGTCGATCGAGCCGCGCTCGGTCAAGTCCTCCATTAGTGCCGCCATGCCCTGGTCGAGCGTGGGCAGCGCGGACTTTTTCAAGGACTTGAAGATGTCGTTGTGATGGTCCCACCCGCCGTTGTAGACCGTCACCCATGGCACCCCAACCTCGGTCAGGCGTCGGGCGAGAAGCAGCCTCTGCCCGAAGGGGTTCCGTCCATACCTATCGCGAACCTTGTCCGGTTCCTTCGAGATGTCGAAGGCGGCCTGTGCCTTTTCTGAATACACCAGCTTGTAGCCCTGCTCGTAAAAGCCGTCGATGCTGATCGAGGGATCATCGGCGAGCCGTTCGTTGATTCGTTGAAGCCGATCCAGATTGGCCCGGAGGGCGCGGCGGTTCTCCGCACGCTCACCGATGATGGATTCAGGAATGCTGACGTCACGAACCCGGAAACCCTTGCTGTCCGGGTTTTCCGATATGATGAAGGGCGCATACTGCGCGCCAAGGAAGTTGGGTCCTCCGGATCGCGACATCTGGGGCATGCTCACGTAGCTTGGCAGTCCGTCCGTGAAGCCCCGGTCCCAGGCGACGGTCGACCCCAGCGATGGATGAAAGGTGACGTAGGCACCGCATCCCACGGGAATGGGTGTAGGCCGCCCTGTCATCATGTAGTGGTTGCCGGCGCCGTGGTTGTTCTGCTTGTGGGCAATGGAGCGAATGACGGAATACTTGTCGAAGCTCTTTGCCAGCTGAGGAATGTGTTCTGAGAAGTGGACGCCCTTGACGGAGGTTTCCACCGTTCCGAATTCTCCCCGGATCTCCTTTGGAGCATCCGGCTTTGGGTCGAAGGTCTCGTAGTGCGACGGACCGCCATCCAGCCAGACAAAGATGCAGCGGATGTCGTTCTTCGATTTTCCCGTTGCGGCAGCGGCCTGAGCCCTGAGTAGATCCGTCAACGCAAGCCCTCCCAGGGACGTGAGCCCGACCTGGAGGAAGTCGCGCCGGGCCATGCCCTCACAGTTTCGTTTCGCTTTCTTCATCGAGTGGAGTTCAGTGATTTAATACAAATTCCGGGGTGTTCAACAATGCCCAGATGAGATCTTCTGCGGCTTTTTTGCGGTCGGCTGGCTCTGCCTTTTCATCTCCAAAGAGGGCTGTGGCGATGTTCTTCTCCTCTGGCGATGGAAGACGGGCATAGGCGAGAAGATAGATCTCCTCGACGATCTCCCCGGGTGATTTGTTGCCCTTGGCCAGTTCAGCGGCCGTCCCCTTGGAGTTCGCGATGCGGTCTTCCAGTTTGCTCGAGTTCATCAGGTGCAGGGACTGGACGATCGTAGGGTCAGGGTCCCGTTCGCAGGGACATTCAGCACTGGCGTCCGGCCGACCAAAGGTATCCATCAGGGTGGAGGCCATGGTGCGGTTCCAGTTCTGCATGGCGCTCGAACCATTCGCGAGGCCTTCCATGTAGTCCGGGATTCCCGTGACATGGGTGAGCGCATCGGCCATCACCTCCGCGGGCAGGCGGCGGCGGTAGGAACGGGCGAAATTGCGGTCGTCTCCGACATTGGTTTCATTGGCAAGGGAACTGGATTGATAGGTGCGGGATTTCAGGATCAGGCCGATGGTGTGCTTGAGATCGAACTTGTGACGGATGAAATCCTTCGCCAGCCAGTCGAGCAGGGGGGCATTGGAAGGTGGATTTGATGCGCGGAAATCATCCACGGGTTCCACGATGCCCTTGCCGAACAATTCACCCCAGAGGCGGTTCACGGTCGCCTGAGCGAAGAAGGGATTGTCCGGCTGGACAAGCCAGTCGACCAGCGCCTCGCGCGGATCCTTGTCAGCCGGGATCTTGGTCAGGGGACCATCCGGTGGCTTGGGCGACATGACCTCACCTGTGACGGGGTGTTTCACCGTGCCTCCAGGCTGCCACCACCAATACTCGGGTTCTCCGGAAATGGGGGCCGAGATGCCCTGGCCCTTGCGTTTCATGGATCCGAAGAAGGCAGCCATCTGGTAATAGTCATCCTGTCCCCACTTCTCGCTGGGGTGATGATGGCACTGGGCACACTCAAGGCGCACCCCCATGAAGGCGCGGCTGACGAAGGCACCAAGAAATTTGGGGTCCCGCTTGTCCCGAAGCAGGGCGACCGGGCCGACCTCATGGGTGCTTCCCGTTGCCGTCAGCAACTCACGGACGAAGTCATCATAGCGGGTGTCCGTACGCAGTTTCCGCCGGATCCAGCGATCCATCAACATGACCGGTTTCACCCCGACGTGACGTGTGTTGGGACGCAGAAGGTCGCCCCATTTGATGGCCCAGAAGTCAGCCCAGTCCGGGTCCGACAGCATCTCGTCGACAAGTTTGTCTCTCTTTCCTGGGTCCTTGTCTTTAAGAAACATCCGGATGCGTTCCGGCTTGGGAAGCTTCCCAAGGGCATCGAGGGAAACCCGGCGGATGAACTCGGCATCCGAGCATGTATCGGATGCCAGTAGTCCGAGTTGTCGGTGTCGTTCGTGGACCAGTCGATCAATTTCGTTGTAACTGACCAGCTTGTCGTAGATCTCGGCTGGTAGCCGTTTGTCAGAGGGAACAGCAAGGCGTGAGACCTCGACCTTGTCCATGTAGCGCGCGACGATCACCGCTTCACCTGAAATGCCTCCGACGACCACATTTCCATCGTGATCGACGGTCGCGATGGACTGGTCATTGGACTGGTATTCGGAAAGGTGGGTGACATCGCGCTCGCTTTGATCCGAGAAGACCGCTGTCACCTTCAGCTGCTGTTCGGTCCCTTTTTGGTATTGGCCTTCGCCTGGTTCCACCTTGATGTGTGAGAGGATGGGTTCGTTCGTTCCCGACCAGGGAGCGCCCTGTCCGATCCAGGCATGGAGCGCCCTGTAGAATTCAGATTCCTTTTCAAAACGCTTTCCTCCCTCGTGATCGATCTCCTGCGTGGCTTTCAGCAGGAGAAGACTTTCCTCGGGAGCGGCAGGGAAGATGCGGCGCCCTCTCGCCTCGTGAACGATCTGCCTGTAGTCCTCCTTGGGATCGTAGGCGAAGATTGAGAGTTGGAAGCCGTTCTGTCCGCCCTGCTTGGCGTGGCAGCTGCCGTTGGCGCATCCGGCGCGTGCGAGGATGGGTAGGATGTCATTGCGAAAGCTCGCCGTCTCGGCCCGGGCAGCGCCGAGGGTCAAAACACTTCCCAGAATGATTCGGATGAGCGTGTTCATTCGATCGTTTTCACCAGCTTGCCTCCAGTGTCCCAGATGGTGATCCCTCCACTGATGTCGCCGGCGAAGACCTGTTTGGTGGCGGGGGAAAAGGACAGGGTGGTTGAGGCTGCGGGGGCTGCCTGCCACGTCCGCATCTTGGCGCCTGTGGATCTTTGTGTTCCGTCGTGCAGGACGAGGTTTGTGAACAGTCGCGGCTTGCTGTCCTCCGAGGCTGTGATGATCCAGTCGGCATCCTTCCCGGCCTTGTCACTGGCGGGGTCCAGTGTCCAGTGGATGCCCATGATGGCCAGGCTGGATCCCGCGTCCGAGAAGGTGCTGATCTGTTTGCGTGTACCGGTCTCCCAGACCTTGACGGTCGAATCCGAACTGACCGTGGCCACGCGGTCGCCCGAGGGATTGAAGGCGGAAGCCATCACATAGTCGGTGTGTCCCTCAAGGGTTCCAAGGGATTTCCATGATCCGACCTCCCACAGGTGGGCCAGCTTGTCGGCACTGGAGCTGCAAAGGGTCCGCCCATCCGGGCTCAATGCCAGATCATAGATGGCGTCGGAGTGGGCGCGGATCTCCCTGACGGTATCCCAATTGCTGGTGTTCAACACGAGGAGGCGGCCGGACAAGGTTGGAACGGATTCGGCAATCACCAGTTGCTTCCCCTGATCGACAAAGCACATGGCCGTGATTCGTCCGACGAGGCCCTGCCTGACGACCTTTTCCTTTCCTCCTGACTGGATGTCCCAGATCACAACCCGGCGAAAGCCGCCGCTGGCGAGCAGGGTTTCATCAGGGTGCCATGCCAGGGATTGCATGACATCGAGGCTGGCTTTGATCTCGGTCCGGTTGGTGACACCGCCTTCGGCAAGATCGAAAAGGACCAACCGGGAGCCTCGTCCGACCGCGAGCCGGCTGCCCCCGGGGGAAACCTCCATGGCTCCAACAGGCTGGTAGTTCACGGGGAGAGGTTGCCAGGTGAGGCTCCGTGTGGCGGGCAATCCGGCGAGGGCCTCCGGATCCCATTTGGCACCCGCCTCGACCCAGGTCTCGATGGATTCGATCTCAGCCTCGGACAACTGCTTCTTTGGGGGCATGTGAGGGTCAGCGTCGGGATGGAGCAGGTTCAGCAGCAGGCTTTTCCCTGGTGTGTCCAGGTTCACCACCATACCTGAGTCTCCCCCCTTCAGGAGGGAGTCCCGTGTGTCCATGGCCAGTCCCCCTTTCCGCTTTTCCGCCCCGTGGCAGCGCATGCAGTTCTCCTTGAGGATCCGAAGCGCCTCCGCGGCTGGGCCGCTCTGCGCGGTCAGCATGACAAGACATGCCAACCCGAGCCGCAGGAGCGTGCTGTGTCCTGAGTTATGTTGAATCCGAATCATCTGGGAACCCTCTCCAGACGGACTGGGGAGAGGGAGGCTTCAAATCTTTCCATATTTCCATGCCAGATCAACGGTCATGCACAGCATCAGGGCAGGGTCATGCCAATCTGGTGACGACCTGAGAAAGAGGAGGTCGAATTCTAGGTGAAAAGAAGGCAGCTGACAATGGCCGTGAGGATTGCCGTGTCGGGGTGGCGCGTGGCAGTGGCGCAGGAATTGCAGTCAGGCTCCACTCTCCTCCCGTCTCCGATTGGAAAAGACTCGGACAGGCAACAATCTAAGATATGACCTTCGACCTTTGGTTCTTGAGATGTTCCCCGACTGTGGGCAGGTCAGGGTCATTTCCGACAATTCCATGGCCCAGTCTCACGGGGAGAGTCAGGGAACCTCCGCTCCGTTCTTATCCTCTCATGAAATTTACGGGCTCGATCTGATCCGCTATTTTCTATTCTGCCTCTTGGCGGCGTCGTAGCGTTTCCAGAAGTCCTCAATGGGCGGAACTTTTGACCAAGCGCCGTGCCAATTCCCGATATAGGCCAGTTGTTTCAACCTGGGATGATCGCGGAGCGGCTCCAGATTCTGAACGCTCAGGGGCAGAACCAGCCGCTGCAGGTTCTTACATTGAACGAGTGGCGATATGTCCTTGATTTGGTCACATCCATCCAGGTTCAGATCTTTCAGCGGCATTCCGGCCAAGGGCGATAGATCGGTAACTTTGCACCCCCGCATCTCAAGATGTCGAAGAGGCATTCCCCTGAGTGGCTGCAAGTCCGTTATTCCTGTGTATGAGACGAACAAATATCTCAGCTTCCTGCCTCGCAGCGGAGACAGATCACGCAGGTTAGGCGCTGAAGTTGACAGGAAATCGACGAGATTCGTTGCCGACTCCAACAAGGATAAGTCATCGAAACCGCTAGCGCGAAACGTGGTGAGCGGCATGCCTTCGATTGGTGAGAAAACGGCAATCTTCAATCCTTCCAACGCCAACCGCTGAATCGGCATGCCACGAAGCGCTGAAATATCGCTCACCTTGGCGATTTGTAGGTTCAACTCTTTTAGTTGCATGCCCTTAAGTGGACTGATGTCATCCACCCTCGTGTTGCCCAATTCCAATCTTCTGAGCGGCATGCCGCGCAACGGAGACAAATCGCGGATCGCGTTGCCATTCGCAATCAGGGTTTCAATTGGAAAACCCGCCAGGAAATCCAAACTGGAGAGGTTCGCCTGCGCGACATCCACAAACGCCCTGCCGTTGCCTTCAATCCGCACGCTGTCAATCTTCTCCTGATTCACTGCTTCAGCCTTCAGTTTTTCCCTCATGACTCGCGCCAACTCGCGGGATCGCGCGGCCCGATCCCGCGCTCGTGCGGCCCGATCTCCCTGAACACCGGAGAGTTTTCGTGAAAATACGAGCGCTTCCGCCGCTCGACCTTGTTGCTGCGCGTTGGTTTGCAAGGTGAAAAGCATTTTCTCTGAGAGCCCGCCCTTGGATGCGGTTTGTTGCGCCGCCTCACTCGTGATTTGAAGGCTGACGGATGTCTGTGAGTCGTCGGGTGCAAGAGCCAATGCCTGTTGATAGGCCTGTTGCGCATCCGGAAGCCTGAAAAGGGCCTGCAACAGATCGCCTTTGAGCGCATGATAACGTGGCTCGTCAGGACGCAGGGCGACGGCGAAATCCACCTTGTCCAGAGCCATCTCGAATTCCTGTTCCTGAGCCAGTGATCTGGCTTGATCGTAGTA